>JBAUMA010000569.1:0-12125 GCA_049578485.1 Specibacter sp. | reverse complement strand
TCTACGTCCTGGACGAACCGACAACCGGGCTGCACCTGGCCGACGTCGAGAACCTGTTGGGCCTGTTGGACCGGCTGGTCGAGTCTGGAAAATCGGTCATTGTGATTGAGCACCACCAGGCGGTCATGGCGCATGCGGACTGGATCATCGACATCGGCCCGGGCGCCGGGCACGACGGCGGTTCGGTCGTCTTCGAGGGCACACCGGCGGATCTGGTCGGGGCACGTAGCACCTTGACGGGGGAGCACCTGGCCGCCTACGTCGGCGCCTGAGGTTTCGTTGGGGGAGTGCGGCTTATCGTCCTGCCCCTTGTGAACCTGCTGTCGGTGGTAGCGCGGAGGATTGTTTCGGGGATATCGCTCAAGGGCGGAGACGCCGTTGAGCGATATGGTGCCGATTCCCGGGGCTAATCGTCTAGGAAGGCGTTGCTGGGACCTCAAGGGTTTCGGGGTGCCGGAAGGTGAATGATGCGTCCTCTGCGCCAATTGACCGGAGCACCCGGCACGGACTGCCGGCAGCCACGACACGGGGCGGAACGTGCTTCGTCACGACGCTCCCTGCACCGATCACAGAGCCTGCGCCTATCGTCACGCCGGGCATGATTGAGACGTTGCTGCCGATCCACACATCGTCCTCAATTGTCACGGGCGCCGAGAACTGAGTGCCGCCCCGCCGGAGTTCCGGATCGACGGGGTGGCCAGTAGTGGTGATCGTGACGTTGGGAGCGATCATCACTCTATTGCCGATTCGGATCTCTACATCGTCCACGAGGACCAAATTAAAGTTGGCATAGAAGTCGTCGCCGACATGAGTGCGTGAACCGTATGAGGCCGCGAGCGGCGGCTCCACCCAGATTCGCTCACCGGCACTACCGAGCAAGCCCCGCAGCAACCGGTCCCGATCCTCGACCGCCGACGGCCGGGTGTGGGCGAAGTCGTACAGCATCTCCTTGGCTCGAGTGCGCTCCGCCTCGAGCTGTTCCAAGCCTGCCCCGTAATCTACGTACAGCTCAGAAGCGGCCATCTTGGCGAGCACATTATCGTAATCGGCGGTCATGGCGACAACGCTACCAAGGCGGACACATACGCGTTACACGCAGCCCTGCATTTCAGGCCGCGTGTTTGCTGAAACCATAAATCGCGTCCCATCGGGTAGTGACGATTTCCGGTTCCAACGGCAACATTGCTCGGGCATTGCGTCCCGGTAGAATGTCGTGTTCAACGGTGAATGGTTCACCTCGCTGAACGTTTAGCCAAGCAAACTTCGTACGCCACGGTGGCACTGTTTAGGATGAAGCATGGCCAGACAATTGATCCTCATCAACGGCATTCCCGCAGCAGGCAAGACCACTTTGTCGAGACAGCTCGGCAGTCTTCTGAGCGTTCCGGTGCTGTCGAAAGACACGTTGATGACCACGTTTTCCGATATCACCGAAATGACGGTTCCGGGCACGCCGCTGGGAGCACTGGCGTCGGAGACCATGTGGCATCGGGCGGGTTTGGTGGGCGGCCGCGCCATTGTTAAATCCTTTTGGCTGAGGCGGCGCGACCTCGAATACGCTCGTGCCGGCCTGGTGACGGCGGACCAGCCAAACTTTGTGGAAGTCTGGTGTGACGTTCCACCTGAGGCGGCTTGGGTCAGGTTCCGTGCGCGGAAGCAACACGCCATCCATCCGTCAGGCAAAGACGCCCGCGAGCGTTGGGGTAAATGGGTGGAGAATGCTGAACCGCTTGCCCTGGGCCCGGTCATTTCCGTGAAGACGGACCAGCCCGTCGACGTCGAAGATCTCATGCGCCAAGTCCTGGCCGAACTTGGTCCCGATGTTCCCGCCACGGTTGGCGCCTGCACGTAGTCGGCTAGGGATAAACGACGTAGTTTCGGACCCAGTCTCCCCTTGGGAACCAAAGTTGATATAGCGCCGATAATCTACATTATGTCAAGTAGATCGTTGGAGAAGCCCGGAAGCGGACACTGATCGGCATCTCTGGTACACCTTGCCATCGACATTGCAAGCTGGTGTACTCGTCGACGTTTTCGCAGGCCATCGCCCATCGCTCGGCCCTTGCCGGCACCTTGAACATCATTGCGCCATGCACATCTGCCGTGACAAGGAATCATCTTGCCGCGTCCTGAATGTGAATCGGCGTCTCACGGAGCTGAGAACCCGAACGGCCGACGCGCCGGGACTTTGATGTACACCAACGTACTCTCGGCCCGCACTCCTTCGTATTCACTTTTCCGCCCCCACTCCCCCGGTGATCCAACTCAGCTGTCGCCTTTCTCCAGCGTTTTGACGACGCGGGCACTCCAGCCACAGGAAGGGCCGGTCACCCTTGGCCCCCGCTAGGATTGATTTCATGAACTGGGGTTTTCGTTCGGCCGAAGAGCTTGCTGCCGCCATGCGTGCCGGCGAGGTGACCTCGGTGGAACTAACCGACGAGGCGATCTCCCGCATCGACCGAGACGACGCAGCGATCAACGCTATCTGTGTCCGGGACTTCGATGCGGCGCGGGCCGCCGCGCAACAGGCCGACGAGGCTCGCGCCGGCGGCGACGACCGGCCGCTGCTTGGTATTCCGATGACGGTCAAGGAGTCGTACAACGTAGCCGGGCTGCCCACAACGTGGGGAATGCCCCAGCACGCGAACTATCTTCCCTCCGAGGACGCGGTGGCGGTGTCGCGACTGAAGGCCGCGGGTGCGGTGATTCTCGGCAAGACCAATGTGCCGTTGATGCTGCAGGATTGGCAGAGCTTCAACGAAATCTACGGCACCACCAACAACCCGTGGGACCACTCTCGATCGCCGGGTGGATCCTCCGGCGGATCGGCAGCGGCGCTGGCTTCGGGATTCGGCGCGCTGTCCATAGGCTCAGACCTGGCGGGTTCACTGCGCATCCCGGCGCACTTCTGCGGCGTGTACGCACACAAGCCGACATTCGGACTGGTGCCGTCGCGCGGGATGGTACCGCCGCGCGTACCGGCGTTGCCGGTCGAGGGCGACCTCGGCGTCTGCGGTCCCATGGCCCGCACCGCGAGCGACCTGACGTTGCTGCTGGATGTGATGGCCGGACCGGACCCGCTGACCCTTGGCGTCGCCTACGATTTGGCCCTGCCACCGGCGCGCCACCAGGGTCTCGCCGACTTTCGCATCCTTGTCCTGGAGGAGCATCCGCTCGTTGCGAGCGGTTCAGCGGTGCGGGCCGGAGTGAACCGCGTCGCCGGCGCGCTCGTCGACGGCGGAGCCCTCGTCGAGCGGCACAGTCCCCTGCTGCCCGATTTGGCCGAAGCCGCTACGCTCTACGCCCAGTTGATGTTCTCGAGCAGCGGCGCGCGTCTTCCTGCTGACAGGTATAAGCAGCTGCAGGCCGCCGCTGCCGGGCTGAGCCCGGATGACTTGAGCCTCAGCGCGGCGCGACTGCGGGGCATGGTCATCAGCCACCGTGATTGGATCGCAGCGGACATCCGCCGCGAAGTGCACCGCCACATGTGGCGAGAACTTTTTACCGAGTTCGATGCCGTGGTGTGTCCCATCTCCTCAACTCCCGCGTTTCCGCACGACCACAAGCCCGATCGCGGAGAACGACAGATCGACATTGACGGCGTCGAGCATCCATCCGCCGACCAGTCCGTCTGGGCCGGTGTGGCCACCATGCCCGGATTGCCGGCAACCGCCATACCTGCCGGCAGGTCCCCGGAAGGTCTGCCGGTGGGTGTGCAGCTCATCGGTCCGATGTTCGAGGACCGCACCCCGTTGCGGCTGGCCGAACTGCTCGAACAGGTGATCGGCGGCTTCGAGGCACCGATAGTGGACCTGTAGCGGGCTTCCATTCGGGACGCCTCCTCCATGCGGCGGGCCACGTCAAATTCAGCGCCTCCCCCGGCGGGATCATGCACCTCCGAGAAGACGACTTCTTTCATGACCGGCACGTGGTGACGCTCAACGAGCTCCGTCATTTCATGTATCGACCACGAGCGGCCCAAGCAAAGGGCAAGACGCCCACACGGGGCCGTGGAGGACACCAACCTCTCCCCCGCTTCGATGGCCAATGACGCGGTCCACTTCAGGGCCGGATTCACCTGTGCAATGTCGGCCGGTAGACGAATTCCTGGATGCGGCCGTCGAGTGTGCGGCTCTCAATCAACTCAAGGTCAAAGTCGGCCGCGCCCTTGAAGATCGGGTTGGTCCCGGTCTGACCGGTGATCACGGGAAAGACCGTCATCTGGACACGGTCGACCAGCCCGGCTGCCATGAGTGCCCGGTTCATCGAGAGGCTG
Source organism: Specibacter sp. (assembly GCA_049578485.1). Taxonomy (GTDB): domain Bacteria; phylum Actinomycetota; class Actinomycetes; order Actinomycetales; family Micrococcaceae; genus Specibacter. The sequence continues at coordinate 7,849 of JBAUMA010000569.1, read as the reverse complement.
CCGTGTGAACGCAGCGGGACATCGGACTCCGCCTTGAGCTGCGCGACAACGTCTACGGCGTCGCCGCTGACGAGCGTCGCGTCGGGCCAGTCAAGCGGAGCCGTCAGCGTCGTCGACACCACGGTTGCCGGCAGATTCATCATCCGGGTGACCCACGGGTCTCCGACAGTCGGCTCTTCGCTGCGCATCGCCAGCAACTGGGTGAATGTCCGGTACGTGTTGGCACCGAAGACCATCCGCTGCTCGCCTCCGTGTTCGGCAAGGCGGCGGGCAAGCAGTTCGGGACCCTGTTTGCCCCAGTATCCACCCCAGTTGCCGATGGCAGTACCGAATCCATCGAGGCTCGAAAAGACGTCGAACGTGTAGATCGCGGCCATGATTATCTCCTTGAGTTGCGATAGATCCGGTGCGGCACCTATTGCTTCGCTATTGTTTTCTCGCGCACGGTGCGCCTGCCATGAATGCCACTCCCCCAATCCGACACCGCATCGAGGATCTTTTCAATGATTTTCGAGCCGGCCCATCGAAACTTTCGACTCGGCCCCGGCTTCGTGGTCATGGATTTCGGCGCCGCCATTGCATTCTTCCTCGAATAGGGTCTGGAGTTGGAAGTCGAAACAACTGTGGAAGGCTAATGGGTGGGCTAGCTGCTCGGGCTCGACGGCGTTCGGGCGGACTTGGCCGTCGTACGGACGGCTGACGGTCACGGGCGGGTAGAGCTATCGACATTCCACACTCCGATGTCAAACAGCCCCGCACCGAGAGCACAGATCAACACCCCGGGCATCCCCCGTCTCACGTTCGTCGTCGACGACGTCGCCAACGTTCTCGAACGCCTGCGCGCCCATTCAAATGGATTTCATTCACGCATAAACATAATCATTGATATTCGACAAATATGGGCCGACAATCAATCCATGAGCGAGTCAGTCATTATCGGCTTGCGGGCCTTCCTTGTTGTGATCTTCCTTGGCGCCCTACTCGGACAAATGGTTGTCGTCCCCGGGTTCGCGAGCGAATCAGCTGCGGCATTTCCTGAAGTCGCCCTTCTCGCCATGCCTTACGCTTTTGTGGCCATTGTCGTTATTGCGTGCATGCAGGTGATCGTCCTCGCGATCTGGAGACTTCTGACAATGGTTCAGCATGATGCCATTTTTACGGGCAGAGCCTTCCGATGGGTCAACGTGATCATCAGGTCTGCGGCTGCCGCCACAGTCCTGGCGCTGCTATTTGGAATTCATTTGCTTGGCGTGATGCGGCTTGGCGGGCCCGGCGTGCTGTTCGCCGTGGGTGCGGCCGCCGTATGTGGAACTGCGTTTGTCCTGCTGATGATCGTCATGCGCGGCTTGTTGCACAATGCCACCATCATGGGCAATGAACTTGCAGAGTTCCACCATGACGCCGCTTCCTTGAAGTGACGCCCGGCTCGCCCACGACTCATGCGGCGGTGGAGGCTGGACCACAATCCCGTCCACCCCCACCGCTACAACCGTCACTCGGCGAGAAGGTCGGTCAATCTATGCGGAGTGCATCAACTCCAGAACTCGGAGAGTCCGCCGGCAAGGGCCCGGCCTTGCTCGTAGCCCGCGGTGGCAGCGGGCGGCCGCAACGAGAGGTCCATCCCGTTGGCACCAAACATGTGCTCCGAACGGGCATCCGGGCAGATCGTCTCGACCCTGCTGCCACGTGCGCGTAGTTGGTCGAGTTGAGTAGCCAGATGGGTGCCCCACTCCAGGGGTTGGAGTGACCTTCCGCCGAAGGGTGACAGTACCAGCACCCGTTCGCAACCGGCTGCCAGATCCGCATTCTCAGCGTTGGATCGGTACCCGCCATCGATGTAGCGGCTGTCCCCAATCCTGTAGGGCATACCGCTGGAGCAGCTGGCGGCGATTGCGTCCACCAGATCTACTCCGCTGTCGCGGTCGAACACGGCCGGTTCACCGGTACGGGCATCGACCGCAGTGATGAGCACGTCTCGTTCCGGCCAGTCCCGGCTGGGCAGCCGCGAGGCCACGGTGGTGCGCCACTGGCCTGACCAGGAGCCATCCGACGCTGCGTCCAGTTCAAGGGCCGCCATACCCATTCGCCGGCGCATGTCAGCCACATCCGAAGCCGCGGCGATGATCTTGTTGACCCTCTCAAGCTGGTTCACGACTTGCCCGGCCGGGGCTCGCCCCCTGCCGGATCCAATTGAACCCTTCCGAGGCTGGGGAGCGGCGTCGAGGATGGCGGCGAACAGCTCGGTCGGGATCGCGCCGGCTATCTGGGCCGCGGCTGTCGAACCTGCCGACGTCCCGATGGTCAGCTCGGCGCCGGTGACGTCCAGGCCGGCATCGAAGAGACCTGCAATGACGCCGATCAGCCACGCGTTGCCAGTCGAACCGCCGCCGCCGAGGACCAAGGCTCGATCGCCAGCCGTCCGCGGTCGATGGGTGGGGTCAAGCTTGAGCCCATGCTGCTTGGATCCGGGCAGCACGGCGGCCATCAGGGACAAGGAGTGGGGAGTTGAAAAAGGTGTTGTGTTCATGGGAGTGCCCTTCGCGAATTGCGGTATCGGGTGCTCCCAGAGGTGACTGGCTCAGTCGCAGAGTCGTGGACTGCAGGGAACACCCATTGCGGATACTGCGTTCATGGGTATCACCTCCTGCCGGTCGATCACGATTACTGGAAAGTTATCACGCCGGCGAAGCGACATGCAATCGGCATGTCCAGGCGTCGACTCGGTTCGCCATGATCCGGCAAACAGGGGCCATGCGGCAAGCCCTCTGGTGAGATAGGTGGTGAAAATGGAGGCGACGCACCGCCCCGGCGTCCGCCGGCACCATGGTTTGAGACCGGGTCCGCCATGCCGCACCCGCCACCCTCAGCCGGCTATCTTCGGGGCCCAGCCGGGACGTTTGACCAGGCAGAACGGGTGGCCGGCCGGGTCCGCAAAGACGCCATCCCCGTCGAGCTTGCTGGCCCCTATCGAGAGAACGCGCGGGGTCGCCTCGGCGACGTCCTCCACCATGATGTCAAGATGCATTTGTTGGGGGACTCCGGGTCTTGGCCAGGTGGGTGCTCGATGGCCGGGCGAGAGCTGAAAGCCCAGCCCCGGCGTCGTGTCATTCTCGGCAACCACCACAAAGTCGGCACTGTCATAGGTGATGGGTTGGCCCAACAGCCTGGAATAAAACACGGCAAGTGCCCGTGGATCGGGACAGTCCAGGATGACATGATGAATTCGCCCAAGCATGCCCCCATCGTCCCACCCGCTTCGCATCCGGGGTAGTCTGTGGCAAACAACGAAAGGTGCACCGATGACCCGCGTCCCGCCGTCGAACCACTCCGGTGACAATTTCGCCCCACCACCGTCCTATTCGGCCATGCAAGCCAGCAGCCAGGGGGTGCGCCCGCCGTTGAGCAAAATGGCCATCTACGGCTTTGTGATTTGCTGTGTCAGCGTCGCCATCTTTGGGTTCATGTCGATCATTGGTGTCGTGCTGTGCGCCAGGGGATTGCGCGAATCACGCGCCGGCACTGCCCGCGGCGCCGGCCTGGCCATTGCCGGGATGGTCATTGGCGTGCTGAGCTTCATCTTTTACGTCTCACACATTCTCATGCGTTGAACACCACGTCCCGGGTCGCGGTCACGGCGGCGATGCGGCCAGGTGCCTGCTGGTACTGCCAGTAGAGGTTCGTATGCGCAATGACCTGCTCCGGCGGCGGCGCACCAAACGCGCTCAAGTCCGAGGTGGTGTGCGCATCGCCAACGAGCGTCACGTCGTAGCCGCGGGCAAATGCACCATGGATGGTGGAACGGACGCAAGCATCCGTCTGTGCGCCGGCCACCACGAGGTGCCCCGCTCCGGCTGCCGCCAGCTCGGCCTCGAGCGTGGTGGCCTCAAAGGAATCCCCGAAGTTTTTGTGCACCAATGGTTCCTCATCCAGGCGTTTGAGTTCCGCGACATACTCCCAGTTGGCGCTTCCCCGCTCCAGCTGGGCATCGGCGTGCTGAATCCAGACAACTGCCGTTCCGGCCGCCCGTGCGTTCTCAACGAGGGCGGCGATGTTCGCAATGACCTCCTCACGGCGGCAGGCACCCTCGAGAACGCCCTGCTGGACGTCGATCACCAAAAGCGCCGTGTTGGGCCTTTCCTGCAATGTGGTCATAATTGTCTCCCGTGCTTGGCCTGCATGATTTACCACTACAGCCATGCTAAACCGGGCGACTGACACCCGGCCATCCTGCTGATTCACGATCGTGCCGAGGCGGGTGCATCGGGCAGGTAGCCTAATGCCATGACCAAGAACGACGCCGAGAACCAGACCGCGCTGATGCCTTCCGTCCGCGATTCACTCGCCAGGCATGGAATCAGGCACAAGGTACTCCCCTGTTCCGACGAATTTTCGGACACGGCTGCATTCTGCGAACACTACAATGTCTCCTTGGACCAGGCCGCCAACACGATCGTGGTGACCTCGCGCAAGGTTGAGCCATCCCGGCAGGCGGTGTGCGTGGTCCTGGGCACCACCCGTTTGGACGTGAACAAGACAGTCAGGGAACTGCTGGGGGTGAAGAGGGCATCGTTCGCCGACGCCGAACTGACGGTGGCGGTCACCGGAATGGTCATTGGCGGCGTCACCCCCTTTGGCACCGCCAGGATGGCCATCTACGTCGACAGCGCCGTGCTGGAGCAATCCGAGGTCATCATGGGCGGCGGAAACCGCACCAGCAAATTGCGCCTGGACCCGCGGGAACTGGTCAAACTGCCGGGCGTCCAGGTCATTGTGGGCCTGGCGAACCCCTCCGCGACCCCACCGGTCCCAGTGGCCTCACCATAAACACATCCACGGGATCTTCGCTGTCCACCACAAAGCCGTACCGCTCATAGAGCCGCCGGGCCGGACTGCCCTGCAGGACATTAAGCCGAAACGGCAGTGAATCGTCAGCGCCGGCAAGGACTGCGGCCAGGACTGCCGCACCAATTCCTTGGCCCTGGTGTGCCCCGGCGAGATAAAAATGTTCCAGCCACCGCGCGTCGTCATCGGGGCGGACAGCGACGCACCCAATCGATTCAGTCCCTGCTTCGATGATGAACGTGACAGCCGGGTCGAAGGCGTTAAGGAAACGCTGACGGACCCAAACCGGGTCAAACCTGCCGAGCCGCTCCAAATCGGGGCGCATCACCACGGCCCGCAGCTCGGCGATCCACTCGGCGTCACGGGCAACGGCCGGCCGGAGCTTCCACGCGCAGCGTTCAAGGTCTTCGGAGTGTTTCATCCCAGCAGTCTTTCATCCCGTCCGGGCGCGCGCCCCTCAGACCCAACTTTGCCTGCCATTCGAACGCTGGGCCCGCGCGTCTGTGAGAATGTGGAAATGATGTTTGGCCGAACACCCCTGAACCATGTGGGCGTCAATCCCTTCAATCCGCCGGATCCCGACACGTGGCCCGCCACGCTGCCGCCTGTGCGCCACATTTTGCAGGAGGGCCTCGAGCTGGGCAAGGCAACCGTGTTCGTGGGCGAAAACGGCGCCGGCAAGTCAACCCTGGTGGAGGCCATTGCCCTGGCCTACGGCCTGAACGCCGAGGGCGGGTCCACCGGCGCCATGCACCACAGCCGGGCCACTGAGTCCGAGCTGCACTCCTTTTTGCAGGTCCGCCGCAATGCCGGGACCAGCAAGTACGGCTATTTCCTGCGGGCCGAAACGATGCACGGCTTTTTCAGCTATTTGGAGGACAACCCGAAGTGGGGTCGGCCGGACTTGAACTTCCACGGCATGTCCCATGGGGAATCATTTCTGGCCCTGGTGGTGGACAGGTTCCGCGGCGGCGGCCTGTGGGTTTTGGACGAGCCCGAGTCAGCGCTTTCCTTCTCCGGCTGCCTGGCCCTGTTGAGCGCCCTGCAGCAGTTGTTGGACGACGGCGACTCCCAGGTGATTCTCTCCACCCACTCTCCCGTATTGGCAGCCCTGGCGGGGGCGGACATCTACGAGGTGGGCGAGTGGGGATTGCGGCCCAACGACTGGGAAGACCTTGAGCTGGTCCGAAGCTGGCGGTCCTTCATGGATGCACCCCAGCGGTTCCTCAAGTATCTTTAGCCGCGATATGACGCCCGAGCCCCGGCGACGATCACTCAGCTGTCGTAGGCGGCCTGCAGTTGTGCGATGTCCAGTTTCTGCATCCCCAACATGGCCGTCATGGCCCGGGCCGCACCATCCGGGTCGGGTCCGGCCAGCACTCCTTGAAGCATGGCGGGGATGAGCTGCCAGGAGACCCCAAACTTGTCCTTGAGCCAACCGCATTGGCTCTCCTGCCCGCCGTCGGCCGTCAAGGCCACCCACTTGGCATCGAGCGCGGACTGGTCGTCAAAGAACAGCTCGAAGGAGATGGCCTCATTAAACACAAATTCCGGACCCCCGTCGAAAGCGCGAAAGCTGCGCCCGTTCAATTCAAAGCTGACTATTGCCATCGCCCCGCCGTCGCCCAGCCGGGAGACGTCTGTGATCCTTGAGTTGGCAAAAAGTCCCACATAGAAACTGGCTGCCTCCTCAGCACGGCCGTTGAACCACAAACACGTTCCAATTTCGTCCACACCCACCACGCCCCTCCATCCGCCCCCTCGATCCGTACTTGCTTGGCATCCTAGGCCAGGGGCATCCACCCATCAATGCCTACTGGCAGGTAGCCTCCGGACCGGCAGGCAGCATGCGGCACCGGACCGGCTACTTGGCGTTTGCGACTAAACTCGACGGGTGACTGAAACACGCACTAAAAGTGCCCCCAAGCTCCTTGCCTCCGCGATCGTCCTCGACGTCGTACTCGTTCTGGTCTTTGCCGCGTCCGGACGCAGTTCCCACCACGAATCCATGGGGCTGGGCGGTATTTTGACCACGGCCTGGCCGTTCCTGGCGGCCCTTGCCGCGGGCTGGCTGCTGACCCGCAATTGGCGCGCCCCCGTCCTCCTGTGGCCCAACGGCGTGTGCCTGTGGCTGATCACCGTGGCCGGCGGAATGGCGCTGCGCATTCTCTCCGGGGAAACGGCGGCCTTCAGCTTCGTCATCGTGGCGACGCTGGTGCTCGGGCTGTTCTTGTTGGGCCACCGAGCCATCATCAACCGTGTGACTCGACGCACTGTCCAACGCTGATTTTTGTTTCGATTGGGTTACGATCGATGCAGTGAATTATCAGTTCTTGACCGTTGCACCAGACCCGATTGGACCCACCCGTGATCACCGCTTTTGTCTTGATCAAGACCGACGCCTCCAGGATTCCCGAATCCGCCCAAGAGATCTCCGAACTTGACGGCATCAGTGAGGTGTACTCCGTGACCGGGGAATGGGACTTGATCGCCATTGCCCGTGTTGCCAAGCACGAGGACTTGGCCGACGTGATTGCGGACAAGCTGTCCAAGGTCCATTCGGTGGTTTCCACAACGACCCAGATTTCCTTCCGTGCGTATTCGCAGCATGACCTTGATGCCGCGTTCTCGCTCGGCTTTGACCACTGAGCGTGCGGCTGGAATTAGCGGTCCAGGACGTCCCAGGCGCAAAGCTGGCGGCGTCCCACGGAGCCGACAGGATTGAGCTGTGCTGTGCCCTGCAAATGGGCGGGCTCACACCGTCGCAAGGTTTGGTGGCCAGCGTGCGTTCAGCCGCTCCCGGGCTGTCCGTCCACACCTTGATCCGGCCCCGGCCCGGCGACTACGTCTATGACGAAGCCACGGTGGCGCTGATGGTTGCCGAGATCAAGGGGGTCCGAGACGCCGGGGCCACGGGTGTTGTAATCGGGGCCCTGGATGCCGCCGACGGGATCGACTACGCCGTCACCGAAGCGCTCATCAAAGCCGCCGACGGCCTCCACATCAC
>JBAUMA010000568.1:0-5472 GCA_049578485.1 Specibacter sp. | reverse complement strand
GCGCTCGCGCTTAAGGACGGCGGTCTACCGCCAGCCTTTTGCGCGAGCGCCGTCCTTTTCTCCGAGGAGGGGGCTCGCCGAACCGCAGGAGGCCCGGGTTAGCCGAGGAGCGCCGCTTTCAGCGTGTCCAGCCCCACGGAGCCCAGGTTGAGGGCCTGGGTGTGGAAGTCGCGCAGCGAGAAGGCGTCGCCGTCGCGGGCGGCACGGGCGTCGCGGATGTCCTCCCACAGGCGCTGGCCGATCTTGTACGAGGGTGCCTGTCCCGGCCATCCCAGGTAGCGGTGGAACTCGAAGTCGAGCTGTCCGGTTGAAATGTCCAGGTTCTTGGCCAGGAAGTCGTAGCCGGCTTCCGGTGTCCAGGTTCCCGTGCCCCACTGGGCCGGGATCTCAAATTCCAGGTGCACGCCGATATCGAACACCACGCGGGCCGCACGCATGCGCTGGCCATCAAGCATGCCCATCTTGTCGCCCGGATCGGCCAGGTAGCCCAACTGGTCCATGAGCCGCTCCGCGTACAACGCCCAGCCCTCGCCGTGCCCCGAGACCCAGCAGGCGTTTCGGCGCCAGTTGTTCAGCAGCCCGCTCTGGTACGTGGCCGTGGCAACTTGCAGGTGGTGGCCGGGGACGCCCTCGTGGTAAACCGTGGTGGTTTCGGCCCAGGTGGTGAATGTGTCCTCGCCCTCGGGCACCGACCACCACATGCGGCCCGGCCGGGAGAAGTCGTCCGACGGCCCCGTGTAATAAATCCCGCCGTCTTGGGTCGGGGCGATCTTGCACTCCAGCGTGCGCATGATCTCGGGGATATCGAAGTGGGTGCCGGCAAGGTCGGCCACGGCCGCATTGGAGAGTTTCTGCATCCATTCGGTCAGGGCGGCGGTGCCGTGCAGCGTCCGTGCGGGGTCGGCATTGAGCAGCGTCTTGGCCTCCGCAATCGAGGCCCCGGGCTTGATCGCCGAGGCCACGGCCTCCTGCTCGGCAATGATCCGGTCCAGCTCGGCCACACCCCAGGCGTATGTCTCCTCGAAGTCGACGGCGGAGCCCAGGAATTCCCGTGACGCCAGGGCATAGCGTTCCCGTCCGACGGCGTCCTTGGCCGGTGCCACCGGGAGGAGTTCCCCGCGCAGGAAATCGACCAGCGTTGCGTAGGCTGCGCGGGCCAGACCTGCGTTGGCCGTCAGAGCGGTGGTGAGCTCGGCTGGGAGGGACGTTCCGGCGTCGTTGTTTTCAGGGGAAGGATCCAAGGCGGCATTGGCTGCCAGGGATGCAAAGAAACCGTCCTCGGCGGCGTGGCGTTCGCACTGCCCGATCACGGTGGACACCTGCCGGCGGGCGGACACCAGGCCGCGGGCGGCACCGGCACGCAGTGACTCGATGTAGCCGGCAATGGCGCCAGGCACGTTGGCGAGGCGCCCGGAAATGTGTTCCCAATCGGCCACCGTGGCCGTGGGCATGAGGTCAAAGATGGCCCGAATCCCCTGCGACGGGGAGGCGATGTTGTTCAGCTCGGCCAGGGTCCAGCCACTCTCGTGGTGCTCGATGGCCAAACCGAGCCGCTCGCGCATGGCGTGCAGGGTGACCTCATCGACGTCGTCCGCCGGCTCAAGCGCGGCGAGTTCCGCCAAGGCATGCCGGGCGGCGTCGGCCTCCGCGGCCAGGCCCGCGGGGGAGTGGTCCTTGTATTCGGTCTCGTGCCCGGGCAACCCCAGCTCCGTGGCAAAGGCCGGATCGAGTTCCAGCAGCTTCTCCGTGTAGGCGTTGGCAGCGGCATCGATGGCGCTGGCGGGACGGGTCAGGCGGCTCGGATCAAGTGTCATGTCCCGAGCCTAATACCTCGTGGCACGGCGCCGTGTTGCCAATCGCCGCCGGCTGCAATACTTAGGATCGTGTCCGCCATGCATACAGTCGCAGGGACGTTCAAGAGGTCGCTGCGGCTTGATTTTTCCCAGTCGGACCCCGTGGTTGCGGCGCGCAACGCACTCGGGGTTGGCCTCGCGCTGGTCTTCGGCCTGGTCTCGGGGAACCCGGCCATTGCCGTGTTTGGTGCCGTGGGTGCCATGTTTGCCGCATTTGCCGACAGGCCCGGCAGCTATCGGCTGCGCCTGGCCAGGATGAGCACCACCTCCCTGGCCGCCGGGTTGGCCGGGGGACTGTCGGTGCTGTGCGCCGGCTCGGTCCCGGCGTCGTTGCTGCTCATTGCCGTCCTGGCCTTCACCACAGGCATGCTGCTCTCCCTCGGCGCGAACGTGGCGCAAATCGGCATTGCCGCCACTGCCGTGGCGATTGTGCTGAACAGGTTTCCCATGCCGCCGGCCAACGCGCTGGGCGTTGCCTCCGTGGTGGTGGCCGCCGGGCTGGTGCAGAGCCTGCTGGCGATCGCCGGGTGGCCGCTGCACCGGCACGCCCCCGAGCGGTCAGTCCTGGCGGATCTCTATGGGGGCCTGGCAGGGCGGACCAGGCAGGCCCATCCGCGCATGGCAGCGCCCGGTGCCGGGACTTTGCTGGACACGGCCCGCGCCACCATCACCGGGTTCGGGCACGGGCACGGTCCCAGCATGCAGTCCTACCGCGGGCTGTTGGACGAGGCCGAACGGATTCGCCTTGAGATCATGGCGCTTGCGTATTGCCTTGAACGTTTTGAGAGAGTGGACCGGCTGGAACCGCGCGACGCCGTTCGGGCGCTGTTGGGTGCGGCCGGCACGGCCTTGGATTCCGTCGCTGCATGCCTGCGGAAGGGGACGGTGTTCAACCCCGCGGCGCTGCAACCTGTCCAGGAGGCACTGGCCGGCCTCGAGGAGGTCATGGCCAGGCACCCGGACTCGCCCACCGGACGATTTGCGGCCATGCACGCCCGCGCCCTGGCCGGACAGCTGCGCGCCTGCGGACGCATGGCGACGCCGGGCGCCGTCGAGGGACGAGTGGCGGATGAGGCGGCACGCGTGGGGCGGGTGAGGCTGGCCGTGCAGGCGCCCCTGCAAACACTCCGGGCCAACCTGCGCTGGGACTCGGCCATCGCCCGGCACGCCATCAGGCTGACGGTGCTGGTCACGGCAACAGATGCACTGGCCAGGCTGTTGCCCGGCGCAGACCGGGGCTACTGGATATCACTCATGGTTTTGTTGCTGCTGCGGCCGGACTTTGCCGCCACGCTACACCGCACCAGCGCCCGCCTGGCCGGCACCTTGGTGGGTCTAGGCATTGGCACGGTTGCCGTGTACTTGGCGGCCCCGGGCGGGAAGGCGGCACTGCTTGCCCTGGTGGTGGTGTTCGTTTTCGGCGTACGCCTGGCCGGTGCGCCCAACGCGTTCTTCATGGGCACCTGGACGGCCGCGTACCTGGTCGCTTTGCTGGATTTGGCAGGCTCACCGGCCGCGCAGGTGGTGCTCCCGCGGATGGTTGACACCTTGGTGGCTGGGGTCCTTGCCGTCGCCGCCACGGTGGTGTGGCCCGCGTGGGAGCGCAGTTACCTGCCCGCAAGGATTGGCGAACTCCTGGCCGCGTACCGGCACTACCTCACCGTGGTGACCGCTCCCGGGACCGCCAAGGCGACCATGGATGGCGCCCGCAGCGCGGCCCGGCTGGCTCGTTCCAACGCGCAGGCGTCGCTGGAACGGACGCGCGGCGAGCCCGTGGCAGGACGGACCACCCTGGACATTGGCGAGGGCGTGCTGGTGCAAAGCCATGTACTGGTGCAGGCAATCATGATCATTGACGCCGCCCGGCAGTCCATGCAGGCCGACAACCAGCCGGTGGAGGGATTGTTGGGCAAGCTGGCGCCGTTCACGGCCGACGCCGTCGCAACCCTGACGGCCTGCGAATCCGCCATCGCCGCACGGTCAAACCCCCGGGGTGCCGCAAACATGCGGAATTCCTATGTGCTGCTGAAGGAGTCCCTGGACGCCGTGGCGGACGGCCCGGGGACCGTCCGCCCGGCAGTATTGGATGCCGCCGACGCCGTCTCCAATGCCCTGGACACTATGGCGCACCTGTTGCGGAAGCCTGTCAGGCAAGTACATTCGGGCTGAGTGCCGTGTTCGCTGTTGGAGGGGTGGCTCAGCTGCGCGAACGACGCCAGGCGCCCGGGCCCGGCTTGGGCGCAAGGTTTAGTTGCGCCCTACGCGCCCATTGCCGCGTGACGGGGTGCTTTGGTTCCGGCTCATCGCTGCTTTGCAGGGCAAGCACGACGGCGGTCACCGCCGCCAGCTCCTCGGCGCTCGGATTGCCCTTGGTCACCGTGAGCACCGGGGTCTCACCCACCGGAGTCTCGCTTGCCGGGGTCTCCTTGGGGGCCGTCACAGCGGGATGTTCCCATGCTTCTTGGCGGGCAGGCTGGCACGCTTGTCACGCAGTGCGCGCAGGCCCTTGATGAGTTGGATGCGGGTGTCGGACGGCGCGATGACCGCATCAACATAGCCAAGCTGGGCGGCCTGGTAGGGGTTCAGCAGCTCTTCCTCGTAGTCGCGGACGATTTCCGCACGGCGGGCCTCGACATCGCCGCCGTCGGCCTCAACGGCAGCAAGGTCGCGGCGGTACAGGATGTTGACGGCGCCCTGGGCGCCCATGACGCCGATCTGGGCGGTGGGCCAGGCCAGGTTCAAATCGGCACCGAGCTTTTTGGAGCCCATGACGATGTACGCTCCGCCGTACGCCTTGCGGGTGATGACGGTCAGCTTCGGCACGGTGGCCTCGGCGTAGGCGTAGAGGAGTTTGGCGCCGCGGCGGATGATGCCCTGGAATTCCTGGTCCTTGCCGGGCAGGAAGCCGGGCACATCCACCAGGGTGATGATCGGGACGTTGAAGGCGTCGCAGTTGCGGACGAAGCGGGCGGCCTTTTCGGAGGCTGCAATGTCCAGGGTGCCGGCGAACTGCATGGGCTGGTTGGCCACGATGCCCACCGTGTGTCCCTCGATGCGTCCGTAGCCGATCATGACGTTCGGCGCGTACAGGGCCTGCATCTCCAGGAAGTGGCCGTCGTCGACAATCTGCTCGATGACCCGGCGCATGTCGTACGGCTGGTTTGCGGAGTCCGGGATCAGCGCGTCCAGGGCGAGGTCGGCGTCGTCGAGCTCCAACTCCTGGTCGTGCTCGGTGACGGGGGCCTCGGCCAGGTTGTTCGACGGCAGGAAGTCCAGCAGCTCGCGGACAAACTCAATCGCGTCTGCCTCATCGGTGGCCAGGTAGGTGGAGGTTCCGGTGGTGGTGTTGTGCTGGCGGGCACCGCCGAGAGTTTCCATGTCCACGTCCTCGCCCGTGACGGTCTTGATCACGTCGGGGCCGGTGATGAACATGTGCGAGGTCTTGTCCACCATGACCACGTAGTCGGTCAGGGCGGGGGAGTAGGCGGCGCCGCCGGCACACGGGCCCATGATGAGGGAGATCTGCGGGACCACACCGGAGGCATGGACGTTGTTGCGGAAGATGTCGGCGAACATGGCCAGCGAGGCCACGCCTTCCTGGATGCGGGCGCCGCCGCCG
>JBAUMA010000567.1:0-3156 GCA_049578485.1 Specibacter sp. | reverse complement strand
GTCATTTCCGCATACCTAGGGGAGCCCGAAGATGACGCTGCTTGAGCTCAAGGACGTATCCGTTCACTACGGCCGGATCCAGGCGATCCACAACATGTCTTTCACGGTGGAAAAGGGTGAAATCGTGTCCCTCATCGGGGCCAATGGCGCCGGCAAGACCACCACGATGAAGACCATCTCCGGACTGTTGAACCCTTCGCACGGGTCCATCACCTTTGATGGGGAAGACATCACGAAGATGAAGGCCCACATCCGTGTGGTCCAGGGCATTTCCCAGGCCCCGGAAGGCCGGGGCATCTTCCCGGCCATGACCGTCCTGGAGAATCTGGACATGGGAACCTTTGGCAGGAAGGACCGGAACGGCGTCCCGGAGGACCTGGAACGGGTGTTCACCTTGTTTCCCCGCCTGAAGGAACGCGAGAAGCAGTTTGGCGGCACCATGAGCGGCGGCGAGCAGCAGATGCTCGCCATTGGCCGGGCACTGATGTCCCGGCCCAAGCTGCTGCTGCTCGATGAGCCTTCCATGGGCCTGGCCCCGCAGTTCATCCGGCAGATCTTCAAGATCATCACCGAGATCAACAGCCAGGGCACCACGGTGCTGTTGGTGGAGCAAAACGCCAACCAGGCACTGGCTCGGGCGCACCGCGGATTTGTGCTCGAGACGGGCGAGATCACGCACAGCGGCACTGGCAAGGAGCTGCTGGCCAACCCGGCCATCAAGGAGGCCTACCTGGGCGTCGGGTGACCCCAAGCGCTCCATTGAGGGGACACATCACCGGAAAAGCTGTTGAGGGGACACATCACCCGCCGCCAAGCCCAAGGTAACCCTTGAGATTGGGGGTGATGTGTCCCCTCAACTTCCGGTGATGTGTCCCCTCAACGGGCTAGACGTCTGTGCGGGTGTCGTTCGGGTAGCTGACGCCCATCTGGCGGCGGGCCTCGTCGAACAGCTCCATGATGGCCAGGGAGTCGTCCAGCGGCATGGTGGTGCTCTCGGTCAGCCCGGCCTGGATGCAACGGGTCACCTCGCGAAGTTGGTACGTGTAGCCGTGGCCCGGGTACTCAAAAGTTTCAGTGCGCTCCTCGCTCCAGCCCACGGAGATGCGCAGCCCCTTGGGGTTGTTGACCGAGCCAACCGTCTCGATGCAGCCCTTGGTGCCCGAAATGGTGGCGACGCGCGGGCCGTGGGAGGTGAGGTAGCTGATCAGCTGGGCCTGGGCGCCGGAGTCGTAGCTGAGGGTGAGCGTGTTTTGGGCGTCGACGCCGAGGGCAGTGAGCTCGCCCGTCGCGGACACGGTGGCCGGCTTGCCCAGCGTGGCCCATGCCCACAGCAGCGGGTAGACGGTGATGTCGAGCAGGGCTCCGCCGCCGTCGGCCGGGGCCCAAATGCGGGCGCTGTCATCGATCGGTGCCGGGAAGCCGAGATCGGCCCGCACCCACTTCACCTCGCCAATTTCACCTGATTCGATGATCTCCAGCGCGCGCTGGAAGCCGGGGACGAACCGTGCCCAGACAGCTTCCATGAGGAACAGCCTCCTGGACCGGGCCAACTCGATCAGGGCCTTGGCCTCAGCGGCCGTGATGGTCAACGCCTTCTCGCACAACACGTGCTTGCCGGCTTCGAGGGCGGCCTTGGCGATGTCGTAGTGCTGGGCGTGCGGGGTGGCGATGTACACGACATCAACATTTGGGTCGGCCACGAGTTGGACGTAACCGGCGGCACCCGAGCCGGCAGGGCCGCCGTCGTAATAGTGGGTGGCAAAGCCGAACTCGGCGGCAAAGGCGGCGGCACTTGCCTCGCTGCGGGAGCTGACCGCCTGTAACACGGAATCCTCCAGCAGGGCCAGGTCGGCCGTGACGGTGTGGGCGATGCTGCCGGTGGCCACCACGCCCCAGCGCAGGGCCGCGCCGGTGGCGGCCAGGGTCTCGGGGTTGAACGAGGTGTACCAGCCGGGACGGCCGACAAAACGGGGAGAAGTCATGAATTCATTCTTTCAGTAGTGCCGCGATGAAGTGCGAACATGACAAAGGCCCCGGTTCTCGACAGGCTCGACCATTGGTGGTCGAGCCCGCCGAGACCCGGGGCCTCTGCGTCGTGCTACTTGGTCAGCGGTTCGAGGGTCTTGTCATTCTTGTATTCCTCGGCAGCGTTCGCCTTGGTGACAATCTTGGGAACCAGCAGGAAAGCGGGCACAACCTTGGTGCCGTTGTTGTACGACGTGGGGTCGTTGATCTCAGGCTTGGTGCCCTTCTGCAGGCCCTTGACCATCTCGATGGCGTGGGCGACGAGTGCCGTGGTGTCCTTGTTGATCGTGGAGTACTGCTCCCCGGCCATGATGGACTTGACCGACTCAACCTCGGAATCCTGGCCAGTAACGGTCGGGACGGGCTTGCCTGCGGCCTTCACTGACGTGATGATGGCTCGCGCCAGAGTGTCATTCGGGGACAGCACGCCATCCAGGGCGGCGGTGTTATAGCTGCCGACCAGGAGGGAGTCCATGCGCTTCTGCGCGTTCTCGGCCTTCCAGCCCTGGGTCACGGCCTGTTCGAACGTCTTCTGCCCGGAGACAACCTTCAACGTGCCGTCGTCGATCTTCGGCTGGAGGACCTTCATGGCGCCGTCAAAGAAGACCTTGGCGTTGGCGTCGTCGGGGGAACCGGCAAAGAGTTCGATGTTGTACGGACCTGTCGGCTTCTTCGCCTTCATTCCGTCCAACAGGGCCTGGCCCTGCAGCTCGCCGACCTTGAAGTTGTCATAGGCGACGTAGTAGTCGACGTTGGCCGTGTTCAGCAACAGGCGGTCGTAGGCGATGACGGTGGCGCCGGCATCCTTGGCCTGCTTGAGCTGGGTGCCCAACTGGGCGCCGTCGAGGGCGCCCACAATGATGACCTTGGCACCCTTGGTGACCATGGCGCTGATCTGGTTCTGCTGCTCGGAGACGCCGCCATTGGCGAACTGAACATCGCCCTTGAAACCGGCAGTCTTCAGACCATCGTTGAACAGGCTTTCTGCAAGCACCCAGTTTTCACTGGTCTTCTGCGGCAGAGCCACACCAATGAGTGAATTCGCATCGAAGCCAGCTGCTGCACCAGATGATGCTGCGGGGGTCTCGGCGCGGCCACAACCGGTGAGTGCCAGGGAGGACACAGCCAGGA
>JBAUMA010000566.1:0-2070 GCA_049578485.1 Specibacter sp. | reverse complement strand
AGGCCTTCGAGGCCCTGGACCTGGACGCCGTGAAGGCAGACCTCGCCGAAACGATGACCAAGTCCTACGACTGGTGGCCCGCCGACTTCGGCCACTACGGTCCGTTCTTCATCCGCATGGCCTGGCACTCGGCCGGCACCTACCGCAGCCACGACGGCCGCGGCGGCGGCGGCGCCGGCCAGCAGCGTTTCGCCCCGCTGAACTCCTGGCCCGACAACGTCAACCTGGACAAGGCCCGCCGCCTGCTGTGGCCGGTCAAGAAGAAGTACGGCCAGTCCATCTCCTGGGCCGACCTGATGATCCTGGCCGGCAACGTCGCCATGGAGACCATGGGATTCAAGACCTTCGGCTTCGCCGGCGGCCGCCCGGACGTCTGGGAAGCCGATGACGACGTGTACTGGGGCCCTGAAAAGGTTTGGCTGGAGAGCGAACGCTACACCGGTGCCCGCAACCTGGAGGCGCCACTGGCGGCCGTCCAGATGGGCCTGATCTATGTGAACCCGGAGGGCCCGGATGGCGTCGCCGATCCGCTGGCCTCGGCCGCGGACATCCGTGAAACCTTCCGCCGCATGGGCATGGACGACGAGGAGACCGTCGCGCTGATCGCCGGCGGGCACACCTTCGGCAAGACCCACGGCGCCAGCGAAGAGCTGCACAAGGGTGCAGAACCGGAAGCCGCCCCGCTGGAGATGCAGGGCCTGGGCTGGAAGTCCGACTTCGGAACCGGCCACGGCGATGACACCATCGGTTCCGGCTTGGAGGTCACCTGGACCTATCACCCGACCCGCTGGGACAACGAGTTCTTCCACATCCTCTTTGCCTACGAGTGGGAGCTGTTCCTTTCCCCGGCCGGCGCCCAGCAGTGGCGTCCGATCGATGGCGCCGGCGCGGACCTGGTCCCCATGGCACACAACCCGGAAGTTCGCCGCGAACCGCGCATGCTCACCAGCGACCTGGCCCTGCGCTTCGACCCGGCCTACGGTCCGATCTCGCTGGACTTCAAGAACAACCCGGACAAGTTCGCCGACGCCTACGCCCGCGCGTGGTTCAAGCTGACCCACCGCGACATGGGCCCGAAGTCCCGTTACCTCGGTTCCGAGGTCCCGGCCGAGGACCTCATCTGGCAGGATCCACTGCCTGCAGCCCCGACCGAAACCCTGGGCGATGCGGAAACCGCAGCGCTGAAGGCCCTCATCGCCGGCTCGGGCCTGAGCGTCCAGCAGCTGGTCTCCACCGCGTGGAAGGCCGCAGCAACGTTCCGTTCCTCGGACAAGCGCGGCGGCGTCAACGGCGGCCGCATCCGCTTGGAGCCCCAGGTCTCGTGGAGCGTCAACCAGCCCGAGCAGCTCAAGCCGGTCATCGCCAAGCTCGAGGAAATCGTAGACGAGTTCAACGCCACCGCAACCGTGAAGGCCTCGTTCGCCGACGTCGTGGTCCTCGCCGGCAACGTGGGCATCGAACAGGCCGCCCTGGCCGACGGCCAGGAAGTCACCGTGCCGTTCACCCCGGGCCGCGTGGATGCCACCCAGGCGCAGACCGATGTGGATCAGTTCGCATGGCTTGAGCCGGTTGCAGACGCGTTCCGCAACTACGACTCGGGCTTCCTGGACATCCCGAGCGAGTACCTGTTGCTGGACCGCGCGAACCTGCTGGGCCTCTCGGCTCCGGAGATGGCCGTGTTGCTCGGCGGCCTGCGTGTACTGGGCAACAACTGGGATGGCTCAAACCTGGGCGTATTCACCGACACCCCGGGCGCGCTGACCAACGATTTCTTCGCGAACCTGATGGAACTGGGCCTGGAATGGACCCCGGACGCCGAAGAAAAGACCTACTCCACCACCGATGGCCGCTGGAACGGCAGCCGCGTGGACCTGGTCTTCGGCTCGAACTCCGAGCTGCGCGCGCTGGCCGAGGTCTACGCCTCGGACGACGCCAAGGAGAAGTTCGTGAAGGACTTCGTCGCTGCCTGGGCCAAGCTCATGGATGCCGATCGCTTCGAAGTCAAGAAGTAGCCACCACATAAAGCACAATGTGGCCGCCCCCGCTTAGGGGGCGTCCACATTGCGTTTT
>JBAUMA010000565.1:0-3987 GCA_049578485.1 Specibacter sp. | reverse complement strand
CCGCCCGGGCGTCTGGTCCATTCCCGTGCCATTCCCCGGCAACCCCATGCGCTACACCTTGGCGTACCTGTTGAAGGGCGACGGCGAGGCCGCCCTGGTGGACCCTGGCTGGGACAGCGATGAAGGGTGGGACGCACTGGTGGCGGGGTTGGCAACTGCCGGGCTGGCGACGTCGGAGGTCACGGGGATGGTGGTGACCCACTTCCACCCCGACCACCTGGGCATGGCGGCACGGTTGCGGGCCGCCTCGGGGGCCTGGCTGGCGCTTGGCGCGCGCGAGCCGCTGCCGGCACAGTGGCCCCAGGACGCTGAAGCCTTTGCGGCCGCGGACCGTGAACAGTTCTCGGCGTGGGGTGTGCCGGACGGTCGTTTGGCGGAAGTGACGTTCCAGGCACGGACCTGGCAGCGGCTGCGTGAGATCGCCGAACCTGAACGGCGCCTGGCCGACGGCGAGCTGGTGCCCGTTGCCGGCTTGACTGTGCGCGTGCTGGCCACCCCGGGGCACACGCCCGGGCACATCTGCCTCGTCGATGAGGCGAACCAGCTCATCCTCAGCGGGGACCACGTCCTGCCGCGCATCACCCCGCATGTGTCGCTGGAGGCCCACGGGAGCGGCAACCCCATGGCGGACTACGTGCACTCCCTGGCGGCCATGAACGTCGGTGCGGCCATGGAGGTGCTGCCAGCCCACGAGTACCGCTTCCGCGGGCTGCCCGACCGCCTGGACGAACTGGTTGCCCACACGCTGGAACGCTCCGACGAGGTGCGGGCCGTGTTGACGGAGGGGAGCGCCGGAAATGTCTGGGACGTTGCCCGAGAACTGACGTGGTCGCGCGGCTTCGACTCCCTGCGCGGGTTCACGATGCGGCTGGCGCTCGCCGAGACCGCCAGTCACCTGGTCTATTTGCGCTCGCAGGGGGTGCCGGTGGACATCGAGGTGCCCCGCGGCGCCCCTGCCCTGAAGTGACGCCGTCTCACTTTTGGTGGGTTTTCGGGCGACGCCGTCTCACTTCTGCTTCAAGGTACGACGGCGGCTTGAGGGAGGCAGTCAAAGGTGAGATAGCGTCGGTCAAAAACCAGCCAAAGGTGAGACGGCGTCTAGAGGGGGTCGGGGTGGGGTGCGGGGTCGGTGAAGTCGCCGGAGGCGCGGCGGAAGCGGGCCAGGATGCCGGTCATGCGCTGCAGGTCCTCCGACGGAATGCCTGGATCGGTGAACACCTGGGCATTCAAGACCTCCGTGGCCTGCTCCACGAGCGTCCGTCCGGCGTCGGTGATGACCACGAGGGTGGCGCGGCCGTCGGTGGGGTGGGCCTTGCGCCGAACCAGGGCGTCCTTTTCCAGCCGGTCGACCACGTTGGTGATGCTGGTGGGGTGGACCTGCAGGCGTGTGCTGGCGCTGGCCATCGGCAGGGCGCCGTCGCGGGAAAACGACAGCAGTCGGAGCAATTCCAGCCGTGCGTAGGACAGCCCCAGGGGCTTCAGTACGGCGTCGACGCGGCTGTACATGATCTGGTGGGCGCGCATCACGGAGGAAAACGCGGCCATGCCATCCGCGGCGTCGGACCAGCCGTGCACAATCCACTGGCGCCGGGCTTCCGCGATCGGGTCCATGGGCAGCGGGGAGGCGGGGGCCATGGGAAGTCCTTTCGTGCGCGGGAGTGCGGGTGGGTCTCACGAAACAATTTACTTGGAATACCTAGTAAATGCTAGCAGTGCCTAGTAATCTGGGCCGGGAGAGCTTTGCTTCGACGACGAAGGGCTGTACATGAAGATCGTTGTATTGATCAAGCAGGTGCCCGACACCTCCGATGAACGCACGCTTGACCCTGCCACCGGCTGGCTCAATCGTGACGCCGGGGACAATATTGTTGACGAGATCAACGAACGGGCCCTTGAAGTGGCGCTCCAGGTCAAGGACCAGGACAAATCCACCGAGATAGTGGTACTGGCCATGGGCCCGGACGAAGCCACCAAGGCCATCCGCAAGGCTTTGTCCATGGGCGCCGACTCCGGCATCCACGTGCTCGATGACTCCCTCGCCGGGGCCGACGCCGCCCGCACGGCCGCCGTGCTGGCCGCCGCACTCAAGGACACGGCCGCCGACGTCATACTGGCCGGCAATGAGTCAACCGACGGCCGCGGGGGCGTGGTCCCGGCCATGGTGGCCGAACACCTGGGCCTGCCGCTGGTGGGTTCGTTGGCCTCCATCGACCTTGCGTCCGGCCTTGTCTCGGGAGAACGCCAGGGTGAAAACGGCACGCTCAGCGTCAGCTGCGCGCTGCCCGCCGTGGTGACGGTGACCGAGCGCACCGCCGAGGCACGCTTCCCCAACTTCAAGGGGATCCTGACGGCCAAGCGCAAACCAGTCACAACGCTGGCCGTGGCCGAGCTGGATGTCCCGGCGACGCCCGCACACACCGTGGTGGTCTCCACTGCCGAACGCCCCGCCAGGGTGGCTGGCACCAAGATCGTCGACGACGGCGCCGCCGGCACGCTGCTGGCCGAGTACCTCATTGAAAACCGTTTGGTCTAGGAAGGCTCGGTATGTCGAACATCGTGACACTCGTTGAATTGACCCACCAGGGCACTGTTGCCGCATCCGCCCGCGGACTGCTGGCCGCCGCGGCATCCCTTGGCCGGCCCGTGGCGGTGATGGTGTCCGAGGCAGACTTGACCGACGACGTCGTTGCCCAGCTGGGTGCGCTGGGTGCGGCCGGGATCTACCAGGTGGTGGGTGCCGGGGCCGCCACGGTTCTGGGCGCCCCCGCCGTTGACGCCTTGGCCCAGGCCGTTGCGGCACTCCAACCGGGGGCCGTGCTGGCGGCCAACTCGGTGGACGGCCGCGAGGCCGCTGCCCGTTTGGCCGTGCGCGTTGGTGGGGCAGTACTGGCGGACGCCATCTCAGTCCGGACGGACGGAGACCGCATCATCGCCGGTCACTCGGTGTTTGGTGGCGCCTACTCCGTGGAGTCCGCCGTCGAGGGCGGGCTGCCGGTCATCACCATCCGCCAGGGCGCCATCGACGGCAGCGCCCCGCCGGCAACCCCCGAGGTGGAAACAGCGGCCCTGTCGGCGGTGGCCGGCGCCCGCATCGACGCCGTCAACGATGCCCCCGTGAGCGGCAGCCGGCCCGAACTGCGCGTTGCCAAGACCGTGGTCTCGGGCGGGCGCGGCCTGGGTTCGAAGGAAAACTTTGTGTTGGTGGAGCAGCTGGCCGACGCTCTTGGCGCGGCCGTGGGTGCCTCCCGGGCCGCCGTCGACGCCGGGTACGTGGCGCAGACGGCGCAGGTGGGGCAAACCGGTGTCAGCGTCTCTCCGCAGTTGTATGTTGCGCTGGGAATATCCGGCGCCATCCAGCACCGGGCCGGCATGCAAACGGCCAAAACCATCGTCGCCATCAACAAGGACGGGGATTCGCCCATCTTTGACGTGGCGGACTTTGGCATTGTGGGCGACGTGTTCACCGTGGTGCCGCAGCTGATTGAAGCGCTGGCCGCCCGTGCACGCTGACGCCACTGTTACAACGGATGGCACAAACCGCTGGCGCACCTGTTACAAATAGAGGTTGGATGAGAGTGTGTCGGCAGCAGGAACGCAATTGAAAGTGGTGTCTTAATCCATGTCCACCCCCGCAAAGAAGCAACCCGGGTCCAAGTTGGCTGCGAACAAATGGGCCAAGCCCGCAGTGGTGGCGGTCGCCGTCGTGATTGGGCTGCTGGTCCTGGTGCTCGCGGCGCGCTGGTTCACCCACCTCGACGCCGGGAAGTCGTTCCTGGCCACCTACCCGGGCCAGTCGGAGCTTCCGGCCACAGCGCCCGTGGGCATCCCGGCCTGGCTGGGCTGGCAGCACTTCTTGAACATGTTCTTCCTGGTGTTGATCATCCGCTCCGGCTGGCAGGTGCGCACCGCCAAGCGCCCGCCAGCCCACTGGATCCGCAACAACAAGGGCCTGGTCAAGACCAAGAACGCCCCGACCAAGATCAGCCT
>JBAUMA010000564.1:0-14205 GCA_049578485.1 Specibacter sp. | reverse complement strand
CCCAAGCGCTCCCATTTCTCGCGAGCTCGCAACGGGTCCCTCGCGCTTGTGGGCCCAGGCCGGGGACCCCTGCGGGCGTGGGCCCATCCACCCGGGGGCCGGCCGGTTCAGCCCAGTTTCGCCAGGGCCTCGCGGCCAAAGGTGAAGGCGCGGGCAATCCCCAGGATGCCCAGGATGATCAGCGAGATCGCCGTGATGGTCAACAACCACAGGGCTGACCAGACCGGAACGGCGAGGACCACGATGCCTGCCACCACGCTGATGGCGCCGAACAGGATGGCCCAGGTGCGGGTAGAGCCCTTGCCGGCCTCCATCATGGCCAGGATGCCTTCAATGATCCAGCCGATGCCAATGATGATGACGGTGAAGATCAGCAGGGCCTCGCCGGTGGCTGCGGAATTCTTGATCGCCACGATGCCGGCAATCACCAGGAACACCCCGAACAGGACGTCCAAGATGCGCAGTCCGGCGGAAAGTCCCTGGCTGAAAATGCCCAGGGCCAGCTTGACGGCGCCGGTGATGAGGAAGTTGATCCCCAAGAAGACGGCCACGACTGCAAGGGTCTTGGTGGGCCAAAGGAGCAGGACGATGCCCAGGATCAAGGCAACCGCGCCGCTGATGCCGAATGCGAGACGGAGGCCGGAAATGGCCGATTTGGTCAGCTTGACCGGGTCGAGGGCGAAGATGTCGATGGACGGTGCCGTTCTTGGTGTCGAGCTCATGGTTTACCCCAAATCATCAGTGGTGCAACGAGTGCTGTTGGTTCAATCAGTATCCGGCGGAGGACGCCTCCGCGCCACCCG
Organism: Specibacter sp.; assembly: GCA_049578485.1. Taxonomy (GTDB): domain Bacteria; phylum Actinomycetota; class Actinomycetes; order Actinomycetales; family Micrococcaceae; genus Specibacter. Next base: position 13,402 of record JBAUMA010000564.1, on the reverse strand, counting down.
GTAGGCTAAAGTCACCTGCCCACCTGACAAGGAGTACCGCGTGATCTGGACGGTGTTTAGCATTCCCACATCCAGCGTGTGGCTCTCCGCTGTGGTGGGGTTGGTGGACCTGGTCATCCGCCTGGTGGTCCTGGGCGTAATCCCGGGCAACCGGCGACCCACCACCGCCATGGCCTGGCTGCTGTGCATCTTCTTCCTGCCGTACATCGGGCTGGCGTTGTTCTTGATGTTTGGCAATTTCCGGCTCTCACGACGCCGGCGCGAAACCCAGGCGGCCGTCAACCTTCGCATTGTGGAGGGAACCCTCGACATTGCCGCGCAGGTGCCCGCCTACGATGGTCCCTCCTGGGTGAATTCCGCCGTCCAGTTGAACCGGAACCTGGGCTTCTTCCCTGCCCTGGGCGGAAATTCGGTGCAGTTGATCAAGGGCTACCAGGAGTCACTGGATGCCATGGCCGCGGAGATCAGCACGGCCACCCACTACGTCAACGCCGAGTTTTACATCATGAGCTCGGACGCCTGCACGGATAACCTCTTCAAGGAGCTTGAGGCGGCCGCCGAACGCGGGGTGCGGGTGCGCGTGCTCTTTGACCACATCGGCTCGCTGCGGGTGCCGGGCTACCGGAAAATGATCCGCCGGTTGAAGGCCAGCCAGATCCAGTGGCGGCGCATGCTGCCGCTGCTGCCCGTCAAGGGCCAGTGGCGCCGCCCCGACCTGCGCAACCACCGCAAGATCCTCGTCGTCGATGGCCGCGTGGGCTTCACGGGTTCACAAAACGTCATTGAACCCGCATACAGGAAGAAGCGCAACCACAAGGTGGGCCGGGAATGGGTCGAGCTGATGTCCCGGCTGGAGGGGCCCATCGTGGGCACCCTCAACGTCATGTTCGCCACCGACTGGTCCAGCGAGACCGAGGAGAACCTGGAATCACAACTGGCCACCCACCACTGGGATTCGTTCACCGGTGGCGTGCTGTGCCAGGTGGTGCCCAGCGGGCCCGGGTTTGTCACGGAAAACAACTTGCGCCTGTTCAACACCCTGTTGTACTCGGCCGAAGAGCGCGTCACCATTTCCAGCCCCTACTTTGTGCCCGACGACTCCCTGCTCTATGCCATTACGACGGCGGCCCAGCGCGGGGTGACCGTGGAACTGTTTGTCTCCGAAGTCGGCGACCAATTCCTTGTCCACCACGCCCAGCGATCCTATTACGAGGCGCTGTTGAAGGCTGGGGTGCGGATCTTCCTCTACCCCAAGCCGATGGTGCTGCACGCCAAGCACTTCACCGTGGACGAGGACGTGGCCGTGATTGGCTCCTCGAACATGGACATGCGCAGCTTCTCCCTGAACCTTGAAGTCTCCGTCATGATGATCGACAAGGACGTGGTCCAGGAAATGCACAAGGTGGAGGAGCACTACCGCGATATTTCCCGGGAACTGCAACTCCACGAATGGGTCAACCGGCCCATCCTGGCCCGTTACGTCGACAACGTGGCCCGGCTGACCGCCACGCTGCAGTAGTCCCCACCCGCTCCCAAACCTCGTTCCTCGGTTCGGGGCCCTCGCGGGCGTGGGCCCAGCCGCCGGAGGTCGAGCCTGTCGAGACCCCGGCTGGTGCCCGCACCACGCCGCCAGCCCCAGCGTCGCTACGGCCGGTTGTGGACCGGCATTCCCTCGGCTGGGCCCACGAGCGCGAGCGGCCTCGGCCTCCCTGACGCGCCGTACGGGATCGACGGCTCCTCCACGGGCTCCTCCACCGGCGCGTCATCGGTGGTGCAGGTCCTGTGGGCATCGGTGTCAGCTTTGAGTCGGTGGTGCAGGTCCTGCGACTTGGTCTGACGTGGACCCGCAGGAGCTGCACCCCGGAATCTGGGCATGGGGGTTGGTCGCCGGGTCTCGACAGGCTCGACCACCGACAAGCTCGACCACCGGGTGGGCTACGCCGGGAACACGGCGCCCAGAGTGGAGAGTACGCCGAACGCTTTCGCCTGGATTTCCTGCCATTCGGCCTCGTCCTCGGAGTCCGAGGTGATGGCCCCGCCGACGCCCAGCGAAAGGTGCGTGCCGCCGTCGGGCAGGTCTGTGAGGACAAGGGTGCGGATCGTGACGGACAGGTCCATGGCGGCGTTGAGCGAAAAGTAGCCGATGCCGCCCGAATAAATCCCGCGGGGCCCGGCCTCGAGGGAATCCAGGATCGCCATGGTGCTGATTTTGGGGGCGCCGGTCATGGATCCGGCCGGGAAGGCGGCGGCCAGCGCCTGCGCCCGCGAACTGCCGGGCGCCAGCCGTGCCTCGATGGTGCTGACCAGCTGGTGCACGGTGGCGTAGCTTTCAATCTCGCACAGGCGCGGCACCGTGAGCGTCTCCGGCAGGGCAAAGTGCGAGAGGTCATTGCGCAGCAGGTCTACAATCATCACGTTTTCCGCCCGGTCCTTCAACGAGGACGCCAAATCGGCCTTCAGTGCGGCGTCCGTGGCGGGGTCTTCGTCGCGTCGTCGCGTGCCCTTGATGGGTTCGGCCCGCATCAGCCCGGCCGAATCGACCCGCAGGAACCGTTCGGGCGAGGTGCTGCACACGGTAAGCGGGCCAAAGCGGCCAAAAGCGGCAAACGGTGCGGGGCTGCGGCGGCGAAGTGCCCGGTACGCGGCCCAAGCATCGACCCTCTCCGCGGAATGGGCCTCCAACTGCGTAGTCAGGCAGATCTCGTAGGAGTTTCCTTCGCGGATCTGGTTCCGCGCGGCACCGATCATGGCCTTGTACCGGGCCTCCGTGTCGCGCAGGGTGAAAACCGGGGCAGCGAGTAGTTCCGGAGCGGCCTGGGTGGGCAGCTGTGTCAGGGTTTGGCGCACATGACGCGTCCAATCCGCCGCCTCGCCCTGCGACACGGGATGGTTGGCCTCGGCCAGGGTCAACAGGAACAGGCACTTGTCCTGATGGTCAACCACCACGGCGCGGCCGGCAAACAGCAGGGCGGCCGCGGGAGGAGTGGCCGGGGCGGCCTGTTCCGGGCGGCCGCCATTTAGCGAGCCTCCCGTCTCCGACTTGAGCTCGTAGCCGAGGTACCCGAGCCAGCCGAGCGTGAATTCGCACGGGTAGTGTTCCGGTGCACGCACGGCCCGGCGCCCCCAGACCGTATCCAACCAGCGGAAAAACGGAGAGCGGATGCGGGTGGTGACCTGTCCCGATGTGACGGTGGTGGTGCCCTCACGGTGCTCGGCCGTGCGCCCGAACCAGCCGCCGGCGTCGGCCATGATGGAAAACCGGGACCGCCCCGGCGGGAAGGCATCGCCTGCGTCAAGGGTGTCCGCGATGGAGCTGTCCAGCCACATGGCATCGGGCGATTGCGCGTACAAGGCCGCGAACACGTCGGGACCGGAGGGGTAGGCGTCGAGCCGTTCGGCGGAAAATTCCAGCCCGCGCCTCCTGGCCAGTTCCGGGGCCAGCAGCGATTCCAGGGCGGGCAGTTCGGTCAGCGCAGCCAGCACCAGTTCCGGTGCGGAGGTCACGCCACACGAGCCGTCCACCACAATGTCGGCCGCCGCGGCAGCCTCCCCGCCGGCAAAAAGCAGCTCCTCCTGTGCGGCCCAGCGGTCCCAAAACGGCGCGTAGGTGTCTCCGTCGCGGTCCAGGGCCCGCTGCTTGCGCTGCGGTGTGGGCGCCTCCACCCAAACCACCACGTCCACGAATGGCAGGGCGCTGGCGTGCGCCGCACCCACCCCCTCCACCAGCACGACGTCGGCCGCGGCGGTGATGCGGGAGGCGCCGTCGTTCCCGGCAGCCCAATCCCAGGCCGTCCATTGTGCCTGCCGGCCGTGCTGCAGCGGCTCCAGCACGGAGCCCACGAAGCGGGAAACGCCGTCGGCCAGGCCGTCCCAACCCGGGTAGATGTCCTCAAGGTGGAACAGGGAAACGGTGCGGTGGCGGCGCAGCAGGGCGGCCAGTTCAAGGGCCACGGTGGTCTTGCCCGCGCCGGAGCGCCCGTCGACGGCGATGATCACCGGCCGCGGGGCCGGCCCATGGTTCAGGGGGACCCTCTGCGGGCTTGCGGCCTGTGGGAGGAAATCGGGATCAGGCACGGGTGGTGCCGTTGGCCGTGGCGAAGGCCAAAACGCCCGGGACTGCCGCGGAGATCATCTCCCAGCAGGCCTGAAAGTCGCCGTCGTCGCCGTACCAGGGATCGTAGATGCCCTGCGCCCGGGTCCCGTCCTTGGCCACGGCCGGATCGAAGGAACGCAACATACGCACCTTGGCCGCGTCCGCCGGGGTGGGGGCCAGGGCGCGGAGGGCGTCAAAGTGATCGGTGTCCAGGGCAAGAATCAAGTCCCGTTCGGCGAACCATTCAGGCCGGAACTCACGTGCCGCATGGGCCGGGGCGGTGATTCCGTGCCGCTTCAAAACTTCCACTGTCCGGGGGTCCATGGGATTGCCGGCCTCCCACGAGGTGGTGCCGGAAGAGTCGACCTCTACGTTGAGGCCGGCCTCCGCGGCGGCGCCGGCCAGCATGAATTCGGCCATGGGGGAGCGGGCGATGTTGCCGGTGCACACGGTCATGATCCGGTAGGGATTGGTCATTGGATCAGTCTATCGAGGCCGGGCACCGGTTTCCCGCGGCGCCGCAACAGCCACGCCAGGGGGTCGCGGAGACCTGCTTTACGTCCGGCGGCAGTGGGTTTAGCTCCAGGGCTGTTTGCCGGTGATGCGGACGTACTGGTTTTTCCACCGCAATCGCTTGACGCCCATGATGAGTGCCGCCACGCCCAGCCCGCCGAACATGAGCAGGACCACGATGCCCGCGGCAACGGCACCGCCTCGCTGTGGTGGTGCGGAGGAGAGGGCCATGACGGCGAAAATGGCCACGCCGCAGGCAATCAGGAACACCGCAAAGAGTATCAAGCCGAGCGGACTGCGAATCTTGGCCCGCGAGCCGCCTGGTTGGCTCAAATAGGCAAACGGTTCCCGGGGTGTTTCCGGGCCGGGGTGTTCAAAGCCACCCGACGGGACAAACCCCCCGCTCATCGAACCACCGGCACGAAGGCGGCAAAGAGCGAGTCGAGGCCGGCGTCGTCGAGCAACTTTCGACTCCCGGTGCCTGGGCCGTCGGCATCCAGCACGGCGTCCCACCGGGAGGCCTCATGGTCACGCCGGACAAAGACGGACCGGGGTGCCTTGCCCATGGTTTCGCTGACAAAATAAAGGGCCGTCTCTGGGCTGGCGCTGACCTTTTCCCGAATCACGCCGGTCAGCAGTGAACTGGTGGCGGAGGAATCGGAGGAAAATCCTGCGTACCAGGTGCCATACGCCCGTGGCTGCAGCAACACCGTCACACCAACGGCCTCAACCACGATTGCCAGGTCGGGGTGCTCGGACCGGGCAATGCCAAAGGTGGTCCAACGGCCGCCGCGTGCAGCCGCATACTCCAACAACGCCGCAGCCGATCGGGTTTGTACCGTGTCACCGTCGACGGCGAGCAATCCGCGGGCCACCAAGGACGAAACGCCGGCCACGCGCATGGCCTCGGTGCCGAAGGATTCGTCCAAGACCAACTTTTGGCGCAACATGGCGGCCTGGGGTGAATCCTGGCGGCCCAGGATGTAGGAAATCTCGGCGATGCCGAACCCCACCACGTCGTCGGGCAATTCGACACTCGCCAATTCGGTGCCGCTGAGCAGATCCGTCATCGCTTCCCTCTGTACGTCGTGTTCAAGTTTGCTTCATTCATTATTGCCAGCAGCCGGCGGGGGTGCTCGCTCAACCCCAGGGCCACTTGCCGTGGGTGACGTTGTCCCAGCCCTTTTCAACGCCCTTGCCAACCGCCTGGGCGGTGTCCTCAATAGCCCCCACAGTACCGTCGACGGCGTTCTTGAATCCCGGGATGTGATCGTAGGCGAGCTCACCGGCGCCCATGAGCAACGCGCCACCTCCCAGGATGAGGTCGGCTGGGGGCGGTGTCAGAAGGGCGGCTGTGCCAAGTCCGGTCATGACCGCGTCATATCCACCCCTTGCGTAGTCGCCCTCGGCAAAATCGACCACCGTGCTTACACCGCCGATGACGACTCCGAGGGGTCCAAGGGCCCTTCCGGCGGTGCCGAGCCCCTTGGCGAAAGTTGACAATCCCTCGCCGGCATTGGCCAGGGTGCCGGCAAACTTGCTGTCGTTGAGGGCGGCGTAGAACGCCTTGTCGTTGAGGAATGACGCCGCGCCCTTGGCGATGCCATCCCAGTTGTCACCGGCCAAGGCTTCGCCGACGGACTTGAGCGCGCTGTTAGGAAGTTCCTTCCAGAGGGCTCCATTGAGTTTCCAACCGAGGGCCGGGTCAAATTGGTGCAGGAAGTCCGCGCCTTTCACCCCCACCGACAACCAGCCCGGCACGTCCAGGAGCCCGGCTTTCCAATTCATGAAGACGGTGTAGGCGTCGTCGCCCTCAGCCGGATCACCGTTCGCGGGTCCGAGTACGGGGCCGCCGGGGAGCCCCGGAATGCCGGGGAACCCGGGGTTGGAACCGATGCCGGAGGCGTCGCTGGCTTGTTCCTGCTCCTGGGCGTTGCGCAGCAGGGCGGTGGCCGTTTGGTCGAAGCATTTGCTTGCCGCGGTGATCTTCGAGCGGTGGCTGCCGTTCCACTGGCTGCGAAACCGGTCTGCGTCGGGGCCCTTCCAGCCGCCCGGCCGGTTGATGCGCTGGGTCAGCGCCGTGCTCAGCTCCGTGAGTTGTTGCGCGGCCTGGGAAAAATCCTTTGCCAGGTTGCGAAGCTGTTGTGGGTCGGCTCCGAGCATCGTGTCAGTCACTTCTTGGCCCTCCCGTGGAAATCTCGCTGCCGGGTTCAAGGTAACCATGCCTGGTGCCGGCTGAACAATGGGGAGCTGTCCCCATGGGCGCTTGGATGAACTGGGCGCTTAGACGAGCGCCAGCAAGATGCCAACGCCAATGAACAGGATGCCGAAGATCCGGTTCAGGATCAGCTGCCCGCGCTCGCTGGCGGTCAGGTGCGAGAGCTGCTTGGCGCCCGCGGCGAAGATGAACCACATGACGATGATGTCAATGACCACCACGGTGGCCGTGAGGATGACATACTGCGGCAGCAGGGGCTGTTCGGGCCGGATGAACTGCGGCATGAAGGCCAGGAAAAAAACAATGGCCTTGGGATTGAGCAGGTTCACCCACAGTCCGCGCCGGAACATCGAGAAGCCGGATTCGGCTGCGGCAGCTGAGGCGTCGGCGTCGTTCTTCTCGGCCTTGGCCAGCAGCTTCCGGATGCCCAGGTACACCAGGTAGGCGGCACCCACGTAGCGGATCAGGTGAAAGAGGAAGGGGGAACTGGAGACCAGGATACCCACGCCGGCGGCCACGATGATGACATGGATGACCAGGGCCAGCTGCTGTCCCAGGATGCCCCAGAAGGAACGCTTGAAGCCGCTGGTCATGGCATTGGCCATGGTGTTGATGGCGCCCGCGCCGGGAGTCAGGCTGATCATGGCGCCGGCACCGGCAAGGGCCAGCCACAAAGAAAAATTCACTCGCCCAGCATACGGGGCGCCCATGACGGACGGGCGCTACCGCACGGCACCGCCGTCGCGGATGGCCCGCTCCAGGCTCCTGTCCGGCACCAGCCAGAGCGCAGCCACCACGGTGTAGGCGGCCAGCCCGAAAAATGGGTGGAGGAAAGTCAATGCGCAGCCGGCCACATAAATGACGGGGGAAATCCTGGCCTTGACGTTCTTTCCAAGGGCAGTGGCCAAGGTGCCTCCAGGGCCTTGTTGGCGGACAAAACCCGTTTGCAGGATGGCGTAGGCGACGGCGGCCAACAGCAGGTTCACGCCATAGATGAACACCGGAACCATGGCGAATGCGGATTCATCCATCCACCGGGTCATGAACGGGACCAGGGACAGCCAGAACAGCAGGTGCAGATTGGCCCACAGGATGCCGCCTGTGACTTCATTGGCCAGCTTGATCAAATGGTGGTGGTTGTTCCAGTAGATGCCGACGTAGATGAAGCTCAACAAGTAGCTCAGCAGGGACGGAAAGATGCCCGCCAGGCCGGCCCAATCGGCCGTCTCCGGGGTCTTGAACTCCAGCACCATGATGGTGATGATGATGGCCAGCACGCCGTCGCTAAGTGCCTCAAGCCTGTTCTTTTCCATCCGTTCCCTTCGACAAGCGTTGGAAATGTGCGCTCAGGCCCGGGCGATGATCTCCCCGTTGGGCATCAGGAACCAGCCGTCCTCCGTGGCGCCCCAGGCCCGCCAGCCGGCCGAGATCTGTTCCAGGGCGGCCGTATCGGCCAGGCCGTAGGCCACGGCTTGTTTGGCCAAGGCGGAGCCCGTCACCCGGTCGGCCCACACCCCGGCCAGCCAGGCGCGCTGGTCCGCGGTGGCGTACAGCCAGTTGGAGCTCGACGGCGTCACATCGCTAAAGCCCGCAGCGCGCGCCCAGTGGACCAGGCGGCGCCCGCCGTCGGGTTCGGCCTGGTTGTGCCGGGCCACCAGCTGGTACAGCGTCATCCACTCGTCCATTTCCGGCAGCTCCGGAAACCATGACATGCCGTGAAAATCGGCTTCCCGCGCGGCAACAATTCCGCCCGGCTTGGCCACGCGGCGCATTTCACGCAGCGCCTTTACGGGATCTGTCAGATGCTGCAGGACCTGGTGGGCGTGCACCACGTCAAAGGAGTCATCGGGGAATTCCAAGGCGTAGATGTCGCCGGTGTCAAAGCTGAGGTTGCTCAAGTGCTGCTGTGCGGCCAAGGCCGTCGCGGTGGCAACCACCTCCGGTGAGCGGTCCAGGCCCAGAACGGCGCCGGGTGCCACGAGCCGGGCAAAGTCGGCCGTGATGGTGCCGGGGCCGGAGCCAACATCGAGCACGCTCAACCCGTGCCCGAGGTGGGGAATCAAATACGCCGCGGAATTGGCGGCCGTGCGCACGGTGTGGGATCGCAGCACGCTCTCATGGTGGCCGTGGGTATAGACATCGCCGGAACCGGATTTCTCGCTCATGCGAGCAGACTATTCCTGTCGGACCCCAACCACTAGATGGATTCACAATGTGAGATTTTGAGTCCAAATTGTGGACAACCAGCCTGGTGGCGCCCAAGGTGACCGGAGGCGTCCAAGCCGGCGGGCCGGCGTCGTACTTGTTCGCCCAAAGTGAAAGTTGAGTCGACTACGCTCAACTTCACTTGACATGGACACGAGCCTGAGTAAAGTTGAGTGCAGAACGCTCAATACCGCTGTTGGGCGATACCGGCCATCGTTTGGGTGGAAGGACTTGTTCACGCAGCGGCCCATGAAAGGAACCACACTTATGTCACGTGCCGTAGGTATTGACCTCGGAACCACCAACTCTGTCGTCTCCGTGCTGGAAGGTGGCGAGCCCACCGTCATCGCCAACGCAGAAGGCGGCCGCACCACCCCGTCGGTTGTTGCCTTCTCCAAGAGCGGGGAAGTCCTGGTCGGCGAAATCGCCAAGCGCCAGGCCGTCAACAACATCGACCTCACCATCGCCTCCGTCAAGCGCCACATGGGCACCGACTGGACCGTCGCCATTGACGACAAGAAGTACACGGCGCAGGAAATTTCCGCCCGCATCCTGATGAAGCTCAAGAACGACGCCGAATCCTACCTGGGCGAGAAGGTCACCGACGCTGTCATCACCGTCCCGGCCTACTTCAACGACGCCGAGCGCCAGGCCACGAAGGAAGCCGGCGAAATTGCCGGCTTGAACGTGCTGCGCATTGTCAACGAGCCCACGGCTGCCGCTTTGGCCTACGGCCTGGAAAAGGGCAAGGAAGACGAGCTCATCCTGGTCTTCGACCTCGGTGGCGGAACGTTTGACGTATCCCTGCTCGAGGTTGGCAAGGACGAAGACAACTTCTCCACCATCCAGGTTCGCGCAACTGCCGGTGACAACCGCCTCGGCGGCGACGACTGGGACCAGCGCGTTGTTGACTACCTGCTGAACCAGCTCAAGGTCAAGGGCATCGACCTGTCCAAGGACAAGATCGCCCTGCAGCGTTTGAAGGAAGCCGCCGAGCAGGCCAAGAAGGAACTCTCCTCGGCTTCGAGCACCAGCGTTTCCCTGCAGTACCTCTCCGTCACCCCCGACGGTCCGGTCCACTTGGACGAGCAGCTGACCCGCGCCAAGTTCCAGGAACTGACTTCCGATCTGCTTGACCGCACCAAGAAGCCGTTCACCGACGTCATCAAGGAAGCCGGCATCAAGGTTTCCGACATCGATCACATCGTGCTCGTTGGCGGATCCACCCGCATGCCCGCCGTCTCCGAGTTGGTCAAGGAGCTCGCCGGCGGCCAGGAGCCCAACAAGGGTGTTAACCCGGATGAGGTTGTGGCCGTTGGTGCCGCGCTGCAGGCCGGTGTCCTGAAGGGCGAGCGCAAGGACGTTCTGCTCATCGACGTCACCCCGCTGTCCCTGGGCATCGAAACCAAGGGCGGTGTCATGACGCACCTGATCGAGCGCAACACGGCCATCCCGACGAAGCGTTCGGAGACCTTCACCACCGCCGATGACAACCAGCCGTCAGTGGCCATCCAGGTCTTCCAGGGCGAGCGCCAGTTCACCCGCGACAACAAGCCGCTGGGCACGTTCGAGTTGACCGGTATTGCTCCGGCCCCGCGCGGCGTCCCGCAGGTTGAGGTCACCTTCGACATCGACGCCAACGGCATTGTGCACGTATCTGCCAAGGACAAGGGCACAGGTGTTGAGCAGTCCATGACCATCACCGGTGGTTCCTCGCTCTCCAAGGAAGACATCGAGCGCATGGTTCGCGACGCCGAAGAGCACGCAACCGAGGACAAGGCCCGCCGCGAGGCAGCCGATCTGCGCAACAGCGCCGAACAGCTGCACTACTCGGTGGACAAGGTCCTGGCCGACAACGACGACAAGCTCTCCGACGAGGTCAAGAACCCGGTCAAGGAAGACGTCACCGCGCTCAAGACCGCCCTTGCCGGCGACGACGACGCAGCCGTGAAGGCCGCGTTCGAGAAGTTGCAGGCTTCGCAGTCCAAGCTGGGCGAGGCCATCTACGCCGCCGCTTCGGCCGAGGGTGCAGCGGCCGACGCCGGTGCCTCCGAAGGTGCCGCCTCCTCCGAGGCCGGTGCCGACGAGGACATCGTTGACGCCGAGATCATCGACGAAGACGCAGACGAGAAGAAGTAGCCATGTCTGAGTCCGTAAACCCCGAAGAGGGCGAGCCTGCCGCGACCCCCGATGGTGATGCGCTCTCCCAGGCGGAGGAGATCCTCAACGGTGTTGAGGTTCCCGCCGAGGAGTCCGTCGCCCAGGGGGCAGGCGAGGAGGCCGCCGAGCTGAAGAATGACCTTCTTCGCTTGCAGGCCGAATATGTCAACTACCGCAAGCGCGTTGAGCGCGACCGGGCAGTGGCTGGGCAGATGGCCGTTATCGGCGTGCTCAACTCGCTGCTTCCGGTGCTCGATGACATTGACGCCGGCCGTATCCACGGTGACATTGTTGACGGGCCGTTTGCCGCGATCGCCAGCAAGCTGGAAGCCGCGTTGAATACCTATGGCTTGGAGAAGATCGCCGAAACCGGCGTTCCCTTCGATCCGACCGTGCATGAGGCCCTGATTCAGCAGCCCTCCGGGGACGTTGAGGTTGACACTGTCAGCCAGGTGCTTCGGAACGGTTACAAGTCCGGCGAGCGTATCCTGCGCGCCGCACAGGTAATCGTGGCAGTGCCGGAGTAGCACCATTGCCCGTTGGTCGAGCCTGTCGAGACCCTTTCGTTTCGACAGGCTCGGCCACCGGTATTTACCCACAAACTTTTAGAAAGGAGGCGTCTTGGCAAGTCAGGACTGGGCAGAGAAGGACTTCTACAAGATTCTCGGTGTATCCAAGGATGCATCCGAGGCTGACATCAAGAAGTCCTACCGCAAGCTGGCCCGCAAGTACCACCCGGATACCAACTCCGGTGACCCTAAAGCGGAAAAGACTTTCAAGGACGTCTCCGAAGCGTATTCCGTGCTCTCCAGCAAGGAGGACCGCGAACAGTACGACGCCATCCGTGCCATGGGCGGCGGTGCCCGCTTCAGTGCCGGCGGCGCAGGCAGCCAAGGTGGCAGCACCGGCTTTGAGGACGTTTTTGGCGACCTCTTTGGCGGTGGACGCGGCTCCCGCGGCGGGTCGCAGGGCTTCGGTGGTTCCGGCCTGCCCCCGGAGTTCGCCGACCTCTTCGGCGGCGGTGGCGGCGGTTTCGGCGGCTTCCAGCCCACACCAACCAAGGGCGCGGACCGTACGGCGTCGACCAGCATTTCCTTTGCCGGATCCATCCACGGCACCAAGATCGGCCTGCGCGAGCCCAGCGGCGAGGTCATCGACGTGCGCATTCCGGCCGGCATCAAGGACGGCCAGAAGGTCCGGGTCAAGGGCAAGGGCCAGCCGGGCGCTGCCGGTGCGGGCGATTTGATGGTCACCGTCAACGTCAAGCCGCATGACTTCTTTGTCCGCGACGGCAACAACATTCGCATCCACGTTCCCGTGACGTTCCCCGAAGCCGCCCTGGGTGCCGACATCAGTGTGCCCACGCTGACAGGTGACACCGTCAAGGTGCGCGTGCCGGCCGGCACCCCGTCCGGGCGCACGTTGCGGGTCAAGGGTGCGGGTGTGAAGACGACAAAGGGCGACGGCGACCTCCTGGTCACGATCGACGTCGCGGTTCCGCAAAAGCTCTCCAAGGAAGCCGAGGAGGCTGTGAAGGCGTTCGCCGCCGCCACGGCCGACGGCGACCCCCGCGGAGCGCTGAAGGAAAAGGCCAAACTCTAGCCAAACCGGTGATCGAGCCTGCTCCGGCGATCGAGCCTGCCCCGGTGATCGAGCTTGTCGAGATCAGGCTCGTCGAAACCAAGATCTCGACGGGCTCGATGCTGAGAACCGCACGCAAGGAAGGAGATCACCATGAATGTTGACCCGTACGCGCCCATCTTTGTGATCTCCGCGGCTGCCGAGCTGGCCGAGATGCACCCGCAGACGCTGCGCCAGTACGACCGCCTCGGCATCGTCCGGCCCACCCGGGCCCCGGGCCGGTCCAGGCGGTATTCGCAGCACGACGTTGAGATGCTCCGCGAGGTCCAACGGCTCTCCCAGGAGGGCGTGTCCCTTGAGGGCATCCGGCGGATCATGCAGCTGCAAAACCAGGTTGACTCGCTCCGGGCCCGGGTGCAAGAACTCTCCGACGCGTTGGAGGTCGCCGCGGCCCAGACGAGCCCGCTGCGACAAAACGGCAGGGTCTTTGCCGCCGGGCTTACCGGGGACGACATCGTGGCCCTGGCCCGCGGCCAGCGCCCACGCGCCCGCAGCCAGGCCGTCGTCGTTTGGCGCCCGCAGCGCTGACGCTGAAAACGGGGCCAACTCGCGAGAACGGTGGAACGTTCCAC
>JBAUMA010000563.1:0-2419 GCA_049578485.1 Specibacter sp. | reverse complement strand
CCCACTGCTCGCAAGCTCGCAGCGGGTCCCTCGCACTCGTGGGCCCAGCCGAGGAAATACCGGTCCGCTGCCGGACGTTAGCCCTCGACGCCGAGGGTCTTGAGGATCAGTTCGCGCACGCGGCCGGGATCGGCCTGTCCGCGGGTGACCTTCATGACGCCGCCAACAATCGCACCGACGGCCTGGACCTTGCCGCCGCGGATCTTCTCGGCCACATCGGGCTGGGCGGCCAGTGCCTCGTCGATGGCCGCCTGGAGGGCGCCGTCGTCGGACACCACGGCCAGGCCGCGCTTGGCGACAACCTCGGCGGGCGTGCCTTCGCCCTCGAGGACGCCGTCGAGTACCTGGCGGGCCAGTTTGTCGTTGATGCTGCCGGCGGCGATGAGCTTTTCAATTTCCACCACGACGGCGGGGCTGACGCCCAGCGCGGCGGGGTCGACGTCGGCCAGCTTGGCGCGGCGGGCGATCTCGCCCATCCACCACTTGCGGGCGGCGGCAGCGGAGGCGCCTGCTGCGACCGTTTCCTCGATCTCGTCCATGAGGCCGGCGTTGACCACGTCACGGAATTCCAGGTCCGTGTAGCCCCAGTCGGACTGCAGGCGCTTGCGGCGCTCGGCTGGCGGCTCGGGCAGGCGGGAGCGCAGCTCCTCGACCCACTCGGGCGCGGTGACGATGGGCACCAGGTCAGGTTCCGGGAAGTACCGGTAGTCGTCGGCGTCGGACTTGGGGCGCCCGGACGTGGTGGACTTCGTGTCCTCGTGCCAGTGGCGGGTTTCCTGAATGATCTTCACCCCGGAGTCCAGCACGGCGGCGTGGCGCTGGATCTCGAACTTCACGGCGTTCTCGACGGCGCGCAGCGAGTTCACGTTCTTTGTCTCCGTACGGGTGCCGAACTTCTCCTGGCCGTAGGGGCGCAGGGAGACGTTGGCGTCGCAACGGACGTTGCCGCGCTCCATCTTGGCGTCGGAGACGCCCAGATTCTTAACGATTTCCCGGATGGCCGCAACATACGCCTTGGCCAGTTCGGGGGCGCGGGAGCCGGCCCCTTCAATGGTCTTGGTGACAATTTCCACCAACGGCACGCCGGAGCGGTTGTAGTCCACCAGGGAGAAGTCGGCACCCTGGATGCCGCCCGTGGCCCCGCCCATGTGGGTCAGCTTGCCGGCGTCCTCTTCCATGTGCGCGCGCTCGATTTCGACATGGAAAACCGTGCCGTCCTCGAGCTCGATGTCGATCCAGCCGTCGTAGCAGATCGGGTCCTCGTACTGGGACGTCTGGAAGTTCTTCGGGGTGTCCGGGTAGAAGTACTGCTTGCGCGCAAACGTGCTGTGCGGGGCGATCTTGCAGTTCAGCGCCAGGCCGATCAGGATCGAGGACTCAACGGCCTTCTTGTTCACCACGGGCAGCACGCCGGGCAGCCCCAGGCACACCTCGTTGACGTTCGTGTTGGGCTCGTCGCCGAACACGTTCGGGGCGGAGGAGAACATCTTGGTCTTGGTGTTCAGCTCCACGTGGACCTCGAAGCCCAGGACGGGGTCGTACTTTTCCATGGCTTCTTCGAAGCTCAAGATGGTATCAACGCTCATTAGTTAGCCTCCTTGGCTACAAGGGTCTCGACAAGCTCGACCAACGAAGGCGCCTGGTCCAGGATCGGGCCGCCCCACTGTGCCTCGAGCAGGGATTCCAGTACGGCGCCCACGCGGTACAGGCGGGCGTCCTCGCGGGCCGGGGCCAGCAGCTGGATGCCCACGGGCAGGCCGTCTTCGTCGGCCAGGCCGCCGGGCAGGGTCAGGCCGGGGACGCCGGCCATGTTGGCCGGAATCGTGGCGATGTCGTTCAGGTACATGGCCAGCGGGTCATCGAGCTTCTCGCCGAGCTTGAACGCGGTGACGGGCGACGTCGGGGAGATCAGCACGTCAACCTGCTCGAACGCGGCGGCGAAGTCGCGCTGGATCAGGGTGCGCACCTTCTGGGCCGAACCGTAGTAGGCGTCGTAGTAGCCGGCGGACAGGGCGTAGGTGCCCAGGATGATGCGGCGCTTGACCTCGTCGCCGAAACCGGCGGCGCGGGTGGCGCCCATGACGCGCTCAATTGTGAGCGGGCCCTCGGTGGGCAGGGTGCGCATGCCGAAGCGGACGCCGTCGAACTTGGCCAGGTTGGAGGAGGCCTCGCTGGGCATGATCAGGTAATAGGCGCCCAGGGCGTAGCCGAAGTTGGGGCAGGAGACCTCGACGATTTCGGCGCCGGCGCCGCGCAGCAGCTCCAGGGATTCGTTGAAGCGGTTCTCGACGCCGGGCTGGAAGCCTTCGCCGTGCAGCTCCTTGATGATGCCGATCTTCATGCCGGCAACGTTGCCCAGGCGGGCGGCCTCGACCAGGCCCGTGGAGGCGTCCGTCAGCGAGGTGGAGTCCTGGGGGTC
>JBAUMA010000562.1:0-14443 GCA_049578485.1 Specibacter sp. | reverse complement strand
ATTTGCAGTGGTCGCGGGGGTGCATGTGATCTCGGCGGCCACGGTGGTCAACGCCGCGGGTGCCTGGGCGGACACTGTGGCTGCCCTGTTCAGGGTGCGCCCGCGCGGGCTGGTGCCGCACCGACGCAGCGTGGCGATCGTCTCGACGGCGACGCCCGCCAACCCGGAGGGGCCCATGGTGGAGCCGGCCGACGAATCGTTTTACTACCGTCCCGACGGCGAACACCTGCTCATCTCGCCCTGCGAATCCGTGCAGGCCCCGCCAGGAAACGCCCAGGTGGTCGACGCCGACATCGCCCGTCTCATCCATCGCATCGACGCCGTGACCACGCTGGGGATCACCGGCGTCGTTAGGGCCTGGACTGGGCTGCGGACGCATCCGGCCGATGGCCTGCCCGTGGTGGGATTCGATGCGGACAAGCCCGGCTTCTTTTGGCTTGCCGGGCAGGGCGGCTACGGCATCCAGACCTCGGCGGCCCTGGCCACGCTGGCCGCGGCGCTCCTCACACGGAAACTGCCGGCTCACGACGCCGAACTGGCTGCGGAGCTCAGCCCGCAACGGCCAGCACTGGCGTAGCCCGTCCGTTATGCGCAAGCCAAGGCCGCCTGGACTGCGCAGCTCCCCATCCTGCGCAGCACCGGCGGCCCGGCGTGCGCATGGCGGACGTGGAGTTTCCCTGTTCGCGACTCAGCAACGCGGCGTTGCGCAGCGCAAAAGCGTTGGCGGAAGTGTGGGCTCTAGCTGGTGGCCCCGGAGGCCATGACGCCCACGCCGAGCACGGCCAGGATGCCGCTGCTGCCCCGCTCAATCATGGAATTGACCTTGGGCTTCTTCAACCACGCCATGGCCTTGAAGGCTACAAAGGCAATGACCGTCAGGTACAGCGTGCCAATGAGGGCCAGGGTCAGGCCCAGCACCATGGCCATGCCCAGCGTGTTGCCACCGCGGGGAATGAACTGCGGCACCACGGCCAGGTAGAACAGGCCCACCTTGGGGTTGAGCAGCGTCGAGACCAGGCCCGAGGCAAAGGCCGCCTTGGTGCTGTAACGCAGGGGCTGCTGGCCCTCGACCGCGGCAGCGCCTTCCCGCGCCGCCGTGCGGGCTTTCAGGAAAGAGGACACTCCCAGGTACAGCAGGTACAGGCCGCCGGCAATCTTCAACCATCGGAACACCTCGGCCGACTGTTCCAGGATCGCGGCCAGGCCAACCCCCACCAGCGCCGCCCACACGAGTGCGCCGACGCCCGATCCGGTGGCCGCGGCAATGCCGGCACCGGCGCGGTTCAAGGAGATGCGCAGCACCAGGAAGGTGTCGGGGCCGGGGATGAGGGCAAGCATGAGGCACAGGCCCGCGAAGGCCAGCAGGGAAACAACAGTCATGCCTTCAATTGTCCGGGCATGAGACGGCTGGGGGCAAGTGAAGGTGCCGCCGGTTGTTTGGACGGGCAGATGCTGCCAGGCGGCGGCCCGGCCGGCGACCCGTCAGCTACGGCAGGGCAACGGCGTCGTGCGTGGCAATGCCAAAGCTGCGCTCCGGGTAGTCCAGGGAACTGAAGTACAAATTCGTGTGCGCCACGATTTGTTCTCCCGTAATGCCCACGCCGGCAAATTCGGCGTCCTCGGTGGTGTGGCAGTCGGAAACCAGGGTGAACGCGTAGCCGTCGATCGCCGCCCGGTGGGCCGTGCTGCGCACGCAGTAGTCCGACTGTGCGCCTGCCAATACGAGCCGGCCCACATCCAGGCGTTCCAGTTCGGTCTCCAGGGTGGTTTCTGCGAAGGAATCGCGGTACCGCTTGAACACCCGGACGTCGCCGGGTTGGGCGTCAAGGGAGTCCGCCAGCTCCCAGCCGGGGCTGTGCCGGGGCATCCCGGCTTCTTCGTGCTGGACGAATACCACCGGCACCCGGGCCGCCCGGGCCCGGGCGATCAACGCATTGGTGCGCGCCAGCACGCCGTCCCGGTCCCAACAGTGTGCCACCACGTCCTTTTGCAGGTCGATCACAACAACGGCGGTTTTCGTTCGCACGGGCTCGGCAGTCATGCACCCAGTATTCCACCGGCCGCGCCGGGTCTGCCATGCCAGACGTGAGGGGTGGCCGGGGCACCCAAGCCGGCCCTCCGGCGTCGTACGCTGGGGGCATGAGCGAACTGATCACCAACATCGGTGAATTGATGACCCAGGACCGCGAACAAGGCACCCGGCGCAATGCGGCCGTGGTGCTGGAGGGGGAGCGGATCGCCTGGATTGGCGACGCCGTCCACGCGCCGGCGGCGGACACCGTCACCGACGCACGGGGCCGGGCCGTGCTCCCGGGGTGGGTGGATTCGCACACGCACCTGATCTTTGCCGGCGACAGGACGGCCGAATTTGAGGCGCGCATGGCCGGGGAGAGCTACAGCGCCGGCGGCATCGCGGTGTCCGTGGACGCCACGCGCGCCACCGGCGACTACGATCTGACCCGCCTGGCCCTGGGCCGCGTGGCCGAAGCCGTCTCGCAAGGCACCACCTACCTCGAGACGAAAACCGGGTACGGGCTCGACGTGGAGCACGAGACCCGCAGCGCCCGGATCGCCTCAACGGTAGCGGACGAGGTCACGTTCCTGGGCGCCCATCTGGTCCCGGCCGGCATCGACGCGGACGCTTACACGGACCTGGTGTGCACGGACATGCTGGCCGCGGTGCGCCCGTATGTGAAGTGGGCCGACGTGTTTTGTGAGACGGGGGCCTTCACCCCTGAGCAGTCGCGCAGGGTGCTGGCTGCCTGCAGCGACTCCGGGCTGGGCTTGCGCGTTCACGGCAACCAGCTGGGCCCGGGTGCCGGCGTCGGGCTGGCCGTGGAGTTTGGCGCGGCAAGCGTGGACCACGTCAACTACCTTGCGGACGACGACGTCGCCCGGCTTGCGCAGTCCTGGTCCGGTTGGGATGCGGGGCAGGGAACGGGGGAGCGGGGCACGGTGGCAACGGTGCTGCCGGCCTGCGACTTGTCCACCCGGCAACCGTTAGCGCCGGCCCGGCGCCTGCTCGACGCCGGCGTGCAAGTGGCGATCGCCTCCAACTGCAACCCCGGGACGTCGTACACGTCCTCGGTGGCGTATTGCGTCACGACCGCCGTGCTGCAGATGGGGCTTTCGGTCCACGAGGCGGTGCGCGCCGCCACATACGGGGGAGCATTGGCGCTGCACCGGGAATCCGGCGTGGACGAGGACGGACAGCGCGCGGTGGGCTCGATCGCCGTGGGGCACCGGGCCGATCTGCACATGCTCAAGGCGCCGTCGGCCACGCACCTGGCGTACCGGCCCGGCATCCCGCTGACCCACGCCGTGTGGCGGGCCGGGGTGCGGGCCGTCTGACGGCGTGGAAAAGCCCCGGTGATCGAGCCTGTCGAGATCCATAAATCGGGTCTCGCCAAGCACGACCACCGGGGCCTATCCGTGGTGCAAGGTTACGGCGTGCAGGCCGTGTCCGCCGGGCGGGTTGCCGGGGCGAAACCGGTGGCGGCCGTGCCTCCCGTGCCGTAGACGCGCATCTCCGCGGCTGCCGCGAACGGCTGACCGTTGATGGCGTTGTTGGCCTGGAACTTCACGAACTTGGCTGCAACCGGGGCGAAGCTGATGTTCTGCATCGCCGTCGTGTCCGCCAGATTGCCCGTGGCCACCTGGGTCCACGTGGTGCCGTCCATGGAGGTGAAGACCGTGTAGCCCTTCACCTTGCCATTTTGGCCGCCGGACTGCCGGCCCTGGTAGCCGAAGCCGCTGACGGTGTAGCTGCCGCCAAGGTTCAGCTGCACCCAGTGCGGGTAGTTCGTGACGGTGGGGTCGTACTGGGTGTGCCAAATGCTGCCCAGGTCACCGTCCAGCACATTGGCCACCGGGCCCTCGCCCGGACCGGAGTCCAGGTTTTCGGAGTCGGCGGTCGCCGTCATGGACGACGTCGGCACCATGGCCTGGCTGCTCACCGCCAGGTTTGAATCCGAATCCACGGTCTTGGTGCTGCAGTTGTTGAAGTACGTCGCGGACGGGTGGATCACCGCGGCGGTTCCGGACGCCGAGGCCGGCGTGGTGATGAGCCACGTCGTGGTGGCCGTGGCGCCCGGCTTTACGGTGCCCACCAGGTTGCCGTCCTTCGCGGCAACCTGGGCGGACCAGCCGGCGGGCAGGGTGCCCAGCGACATCGCCACGTTGGTGGCGTCCGTGGCCTCGTTGTTGGTGAACGTGGTGACGTAGCTGTTCGTGGTTCCCGGGTTCAGGTCCGCGTTGGCGGGCCCTGCCACTGCGGCGCAGGAGGCTCCGCCGGTGACGGCGCCAAGATCGGTCACGGTGAAGTCATCGATCACGAAGTCTGCGCCGTTGGCCGCACCAGTCTTGCGCAGGCCCACCCAGTTGTCGCCGCAGCCGGCTGTGAACGTCCGCGAGTAGTTCGCGGTGTCCAGGGCGGGGGCCATGGTTTCGTCCTTGATGTCCTTCGAGGTCACGGTGCCGCCGGCAACTGTGTCGGATCCGGTCACCCACTGCCACTGCCCGGCGACGTTCGTCTGGTACTTGAACGAGACCTTGTAAGAGTGGCCCGCCGTGAACGGGACCGTCGCCGGGACCGTCCGATATACGAGGCCGGTGTTTTCCTCGTGCGACTTCAGCGAGGAGTTCCCGCTCAGGACGTCATCCACGGCCTGGCCGTTAAGCGTGCCGGCGTTGTACGGGCTGTACGTGTTCTTCCATGCCTTCTGGGAGTAGGGGGCGTGCAGGATGCTGATGCTGGTGCGGGGGTCGGTGGATCCGCCGGCGTCGCCCTTCACGAACGGGCCCCAGCCGGGCTGGTTGCCCTCGAAGTTGGCGCTGGCCACGAGCTTTCCGGGACTGCCCGGCGCAACGGCCACCGGCGTCGTCGTGTCCTCCATGATCCGCACGTCATCCAAGGTCACGGCCGCGGCGCCTGCCACGGCGCTGACGGACACGTCGACCTTCTGGTTGACCGGCGCGGTGAACTGCACCGAGGCCCGCTGCGAGTACGTGCCCTGCTTGGCATCGGCGGCCACCTGGTTCTTGTCCGGGGTGATGTCGAAGGTGTTGGCCGCGTTCAGGTCCTTGCCGGTGACGCCGAGTGTGACGGCGCGGCGGCTGCCGGCGGCGATCTCCACGTTGGCGCTGAGCGTGTAGGTCTTGCCCTTGTCCAGCTTCTTCACATTTTGGCTGATGGACGACGCCGAGGTCCCCAGGACCGCTACGTTGTCGCCTGCCGCGGTGCGTGCGACGGCGGCGCCTCCCGTGGCGTTCCAGGCGGCGAGGTTGCCGGCGTTGAATCCGGGGTCCACCAGCATGGAGCCGTCACCGTAGTTGGCGTTCTTGTTCACGGGCTGGTTGCCGTTGGGTGCCAACACGTAGGCGACTGCCTTGTCGCCGGTCAGGGTGACGGTGCCGTTGTTGTTGATGACGTCGGTTACCTTCGTGCGGCCCTGGTCGGTGAGCTTGTAGAGAGTGAAGTTGCGCTTGTTCGCAAACTGGCTGGTCAGCGTGAACGTGGTGGTGCCACCGGCGGCCGAGTAGAAGTACATCTTGTCGGCGTCGGTGGGGGAGGTGGTCTTGGAGTTGTTTGCCGCGTCCTGCCAGGGCAGCAGGTAAGTGCCGCCGTCCAGGACCACGGCGGTGCCCATGCTGATCTGGCGCTGGCCGTTGACCATCTTGATGGACACTCCGCCGGTCAGAGTGGCGGATTGGCCGAAGTTCCAGTCGGTGACGTCAAAGTGCTGGATGAACTTGGTGGGCAGGTTGTTGACCCAGATGTTGTTGTAGAACGCGTTGAAGTCGTCCTGGCCCGTCCAGCCCTCGAAGTCCTTGAGCTGGGCGCCGCCCAGCAGGGGATCGGTGTTCCAGACATCGCGCTGGGCGTTGGAGATGAAGCGAACGATGTTGGAGTTGATGCCCTTGTTCGTCGCGCCGCCGTAGTTCTTGTCATTGGCCCAGTGCGACCAAATCGAGTTGCCCTCGAACTTGTACGCCCATTCGCTGGCCACCTCGAAGCCCATCTTATGGAGCTGGGTGGCGAGCTGGTCGGCTAGCCAGCCGCTGGAGTAGTAGGCGTCGATGTACACGGTCTTGATGCCGGGGGCTTCCTTGCGGAGCTCCGCGAAGCGGTCCAGGATGGATCCGGTGCCCAGGTCCTTGCGCTGGTCGATGTGGTACGACTGGTTCAGCCAGTCCCAGCCGTTGACCTGGCCGGAGATCATGCCGTCGCTGAAGCTCTTGGCCTGCGGATAGGCCTCGGTGACGTTGACGTGCACGGCAAGGTCGGCGTTGTAGTCGGCGCCCTTGGCAGCCAGCGTGTTCAAGTCCGCCAGTCCGCCGGCACGGGTGTTGTAGTCTCCGCCGTAGTCCGGGTGGCCGGAGTCATGGCCTTCATTGGCGTACCCCTTTTCCAAGACCCATTGGCCCAGGTCGTCCGTGGACTGTGAGATCCGCTTGACGTTGTCCAGCGTCTTCAGGAACGGGTTGGTGGCTTCGGAGGCGAAGTTGAACGGGATGTGCTGGACCACGCGCTCGGGCACCCGGTCGGCGCCCAGCGGCTGCGCCATGGCGGTCCGGAACGCCGTGGCGCCGTCCTCCCAGGTGACCTTGCCGTCGGCATTGGCGTCCGCGGAAAGGACCACGGTGGTCTTGGGCAGCGTGTAGAACTGCACGCGGGGATCCGTGGCGCCCGCTGCCGCGTAGGTGTAGTTGCCCACGGACAGTTCGGCCCGCTTGGCCCCGTTGCCGGCGTCGACAATCCGGGACTGCAGGCGGGTGTTCCAGTTCGTGCTGGAATCCTGCGCGGAGTCGTCCGTGGCATTTGTCATGAGCCCGGCGGAGAGCTGGGAGTTGCTGACAAAACCGTAGGGGGTGCCGACGTCGGCCGGGTCAACCTTCGTGCTGCCGGTGACGGCCAGGAACTGGTCCGCCGTGGTGGTGGAGTCGGTCGAGATCTTGGTCCGGGCCAGCTGGGCCGCTGAATCGCTGGAGTCGACGGACACCAGGGACTGGTTGGGGATGGCCAGCTGGTCCAGGGTGGTGGCGGCACTGCCGGAGACCTTCGTGACCGCGAACTCCACCGTGTTGGAAGCGGTGGCTGTGATGGCCGATTCGATGGACAGGTTGGGGAAGCCGGCGAACGTGGACGTGTATTTGGCCGTTGCGCCGCCCGCCGTCATGGTGGTGGTGGCCGGATAGTTCTTGCCGTTGAGCGTGAAGTTCGCCAGCTTGTCCGCCTGGCCGTCCAGCGTCTTGCCGCCCAGTGCGTAGGAGATGACCTGCGGGAATTCCTTGCCCACCGCAACGGAAAGGCCCTTGCCGTTGGTGATCGTGACGGGTGTTGCCGGATCTGCCGGGGGTGCCGGCGGAACGGGCGCGGGTGTGGTGTCGCCGGTGGCCCGCACGCGCAGCTCGGAGGCTGAGACGTTGTTGCTGCCGTTGATGGTGCTGTCGGCCTCAAATTTCACATAGCGGCCCTTGACCGGGCTGTCGAAGAGGATGGTCTGGACCTGCGTGTTCGACGTCGGCTGGGCCAAGCTGCCTGCTGCCACGGGTGCGCCCCAGTCGCCTGCCGGGTTGCTTGCCACGGTGCGGTCGTCGGTAACGAAGACCTTGTAGTTTTTGACGGGGCCGTTGCCCTGGTTCTTGACGGAGTAGTCCAGTCCGGTCAGGGTGAAGGAGCCGCCCACGTCCCAGGAGACCCAGTGTGGCAGGGGATCGGCCACACCGACGCCGTTCACCACTTTGTAGGCGACCGTCCACTGGGAGGTGTAGTCGTTGTCGAAGGCCCCGGCGGCCGTGCCGTCCAGGGCGGGCGGGGCGGGGTATGCCGGCGACTGTGAGTCGGTGCCCATGAGCGTGTATTGCGAGGGCGTGACGGGCGTGCCGGAGGGGTCCGGTGCAGCTTGTGCGGTGGCCCCCATGCCAACGCTGAGGCCGGCAAGGAGCGCCACGGTGGCTGCCGTTGCAATGGTTTTGTGAAAGGCCCGGCCACTGTGGGCCGAAGGTGGCCGGTGGCTGCGGGCGGAGGGTGAATTCACTGTGATGTCCTTTGGTTCAGGGGAGATGGACGTGTCAACCAAGCCCAGGGCCGGTGATGGCGCAAAAAACGCGGTTCCAAACCATGAGTGTTATCCATAACAACTCGAGTATCCGCCCACGTGATTCAAATTACAAGGGTTTGGCCGGAATGGCTGGAAAGAAAAAAGTCAAGGATGTAGGCGCCTCGCGCAATGGCACCGCCGGCAAGTAAAGTGATTGAACATGACGTTTTTGAAGCACTAACAATCAAACGGTGATATGATTGCGTCAACGATGACCACTTTCGCCGGTCACCATTTCCGCCACCGGCGGGCACAATGCAAGGAGAATGCGCAGCATGACTGTTAACGCCGCCAGTGAACTCGGTCCCTTCATGGAAGCCGAACTGACCAGCCAGCCCGAGGTGTGGGCCCGTGCCATCGCCCAGGCCAAGAGCGAAAACCTGTTGCCCGCCGACGGGCTGCGCGTTGCCGTCATCGGTTGCGGCACCTCGTGGTTCATGGCCCAGAGCTATGCGACCGCCCGCGAAACCGCCGGCAAGGGCGTCACCGACGCGTTCGCCGCCTCCGAAGCGTTCCTGGGTGCCGAGCGCGGCTACGACGCCGTCATTGCCATCACCCGCTCCGGCACCACCACCGAGGTGCTGGAAATCCTCACCGCCATCCAGGGCACCGTGCGCACCGTCGCCGTCGTCGGTGATGTGACCTCGCCGATCATGACGCTGGCAGACGCCGTCGTCGAGCTGCCCTACGCGGACGAGAAGTCGGTGGTGCAGACCCGCTTCGCCACCACGGCACTGAGCTACCTGCTGACAAGCATCGGTGTTGACCTCACCGCCGCTATCGAAGACGCAACCACGGCCGTCACCGCACCCGTGGAGCAGGAACTGATCGACGCCGAACAGTTCACGTTCCTGGGCACCAACTGGACCGTGGGCCTGGCCCACGAGGCAGGCCTGAAGATGCGCGAGGCAGTGCAGGGCTGGACCGAGTCCTACCCCGCCAAGGAATACCGCCACGGCCCGATCTCCATCGCCGCCCCGAACCGCGTCACGTGGATGTTCGGCGACCAGCCCGAAGGTCTGGATGCCGACATGGAAAAGACCGGCGCGCTCTACATCAACACCACGGTGCACCCGCTGGCCGAGCTGGCCCGCGTCCACCGCGTCACGCTGGAACGCGCCCGCGCCCGCGGCATGAACCCGGACCTGCCGCGCAACCTGACACGCTCAGTCATCCTGGCCGGCTGATCCCCAGCTCTTCCCGCTCATTGGCGCGCGAGGCGCGCCAATGTGCGGGGCCCTCGGAGCTGGGGGCCCAACATTCGGGCCATGGAATCGCTGGTGCGATTTCTTGGGAAACTGGCCGGCGTGGGCCCAAGCACCGGCTCTCCGTTGGCTAAAATGTTAGGCACCCCTCGTTCCCGTGGGGTGCCTGATGTTTCTTGACGATCCTGCACCACGACCACGTATCTGTGCACCCGCCCTGCTGGTGGCACCATTCGCGAAAGTACCCCATTTCATGAGCACTCGAACTGACTCCGTGACCGGGACCGGCACGCCCGACGCCCGGCAGGCAAACGCCGCAGTCCTGGCCTTCGATGTGGGCGGGACAGACATGAAGGTGGGGATCGTGCTCGGCGTCCCAACCGCAGGCAACCACCAGATCCGGGACCTCCAGCGCCACCCCACACCCCTGGATGGCGAAGAGTC
Source organism: Specibacter sp. (assembly GCA_049578485.1). Taxonomy (GTDB): domain Bacteria; phylum Actinomycetota; class Actinomycetes; order Actinomycetales; family Micrococcaceae; genus Specibacter. The sequence continues at coordinate 4,692 of JBAUMA010000562.1, read as the reverse complement.
GGGGGATACCGTGTGTGCGCGCATCGTGGAACTGACCGCCGACTACCAGGCCCGGCACCCGGACATCACCATCACCGCCGTCGGCGTGACCGTCCCCGGCATCGTTGACGAGGTCAACGGCATTGGCATCTATTCCGCCAACCTGGGCTGGCGGAACTACCCCTTCACCGCAACCTTGACCAAGGCGCTCGGCCTGCCCGTGGCCTTCGGCCACGACGTGTCCATGGCCGGCGAAGCCGAGGCCCGCATTGGTGCGGCCATGGGCAAATCCGACGTGCTGGTGCTCGTGATCGGCACCGGCATTGCCGGTGCCGTGCTGTGCGACGGCAGCCGGGTTGCCGGCGACGGATACGCCGGCGAGATTGGCCACGCCATGGTCCCCTCGCCCGACGGCGGCCTGGCGATCCTGGAATCCATCGGTTCGGCCGGGGCCATTGCGCGCCGTTACGCGACGGCCAGCGGCACCGCCGTGGCCGGGGCACGCGCCGTCCTTGAGCTGGCACAGGCCGGAGATGCAGTTGCGCAACAGGTGTGGAACGACGCCGTCGATGCGCTCGGCTTCAGCATTGCCCAGTGCGTGTCCATCCTCGGCACCGAAACCGTGGTCCTGGGCGGCGGCTTGTCCATGGCGGGCCCGGCGCTGCTGGATCCGTTGGCGGCCCGCGTGGATGCGCTGCTTTCCTTCCACCGCCGCCCCCAATATGTGCATGCGGTCCTGGGCGAGAACGCCGGCCTGATCGGCTCCGCGTTGAAGGCCCAAACCCTGCTCGAGGCTGACGCATGAGCGCCGGGAACCTGGTGCTGACGGTCACGCCCAACCCGGCCGTCGACGTCACCTACACGGTCGACGGCGTCGAACTGGGATCCTCACACCGCGTCCCCACACCCCTGTACCGCGCCGGCGGCAAGGGACTGAACGTGTCCCGCGTGGCGCACCAGTTGGGCTTCCCCACGCTCGCCGTCGCAACGGCCGGCGGGGCATCGGGGCAGCAACTGCGCGGGGATCTGGAGGCAGCCGGGATCCGGCACGACCTGGTCCCCGTGGCCGCGGCAACCCGCCGCACCATCGCCCTGGTGGATACCCGCACTGACACCACCAGCATCTTCAACGAAACCGGCCCTGCACTCAGCGGCGCCGAATGGCGGGCCTTGACGGCCGCCGTCGCGAATCAGCTGGCAGACCCCGACGGTGCCGTGCGGCCCGGTGTGCTTGTCGGCTCGGGGTCCTTGCCAACGGGTGCGCCGGAGGACTTCTACCCGTCCCTGGTGGCGTTGGCGCACGACGCCGGCGTCCCGGCCATCATCGATACTTCCGGCAGCGGGATCCTGGCCGCAGCCCGGGCCGGCGCGGACCTCCTCAAGCCCAACAACCACGAACTCATGGAGGCCGTGGGCGAGAGTGACCTTGTCAGCGCGGCGCGCAAGCTCATGGACCTGGGCGCCAAGCGCGTGCTGGTCAGCGTGGGCGAGGAGGGCATGCTCGCCTTCAGTGCCGACGCGCCCGGGCACTACATCCGGGCCAAGCTGCCGGCGCCATTGCGGGGCAACCCGACGGGTGCCGGGGACGCGGCGGTGAGCGCGGCCGCCGTCGCACTGGCCAACGGCGTCACCGACCTTCGCGAGATCCTGCGCCGGGCCACGGCCTGGAGCGCCGCCGCCGTGCTGATGCCCGGCGCTGGGGAAATTTCCCCCCGCTTCGCCGAACTGGCCGAACAGCTCATCATCACCGACCACTAACCGCTTTTTAGACCACGAGGACCACATTTCATGGCATTGACCAATACGCGCGACATCATGGACCTGGCCGCCGCGGCCGGCACGGGGCAGGGCGCCTTCAACGTCATCCACCTGGAGACCATCGAGGGGCTGATCGGCGGAGCCGAGGCCGCCGGGCTGCCGGTGATCTTGCAGATTTCCGAGAACTGCGCCAAGTTCCATGGCGGCCTGGAGCCGGTGGCCCTGGCCACGCTGGCCGCGGCCCGCAAGGCCTCCGTGCCGGTGGCCGTACACCTCGACCACGCCGAAGACGAGGCCCTGGCCTACCAGGCCGTGGACCTGGGCTTCGGCTCCATCATGTACGACGGCGCCCACTTCGACTATGAGACAAACGTTGAGGTCACGGCCCGCGTGGCCGCGTACGCACACGATCGCGGCGTGTATGTGGAGGCCGAGCTGGGCAAGGTTGGCGGCAAGGACGGCGCCCACGCGCCCGGCGTGCTGACCGACCCCACCGAGGCCGCTGCCTTTGTTGCTGCGACCGGCGTTGACGCGCTGGCCGTGGCAGTGGGCTCCTCGCACGCCATGACGGAACGCTCCGCCGCTTTGAACCTGGCCCGGATCGCCGAGCTGAAGTCCGCACTTGGCGTGCCGCTGGTGCTGCACGGCTCCTCCGGCGTCTCGGATGAGAACATCGTGGCCGCGATTGCCGCCGGCATGACCAAGATCAACGTTTCCACCCACCTGAACGGCTTCTTCACCCGGGCCGTGCGCGAGTTCCTGGACGCCAACCCGGCCGTGGTGGATTCGCGCAAGTACCTCGGCGCCGGGCGTGCCGCCTTGGTCCCGGAAGTGGCGCGGCTGCTAGCGTTGTTCGCAGGCTCAGGGGCAGCGAAGCTTTAAACCCGGCCGCGGACGCCACCGGGCACCATGCCGGCGGCTTCCGCGGCACTTGTTTTTTGTACATTTTCTATGGGAGAGGGTTCATGAACCGGACCGAACGGCTGACAGCAATCTTGGATCTACTGGCCGACAGCGGGCAGGTGGAGGTCGATGAGATCGTGCTCAAGCTTGGTGTCTCCCCGGCGACGGCCCGGCGCGACCTTGACTCCCTCGCCAATGAACGGCTGCTGACCCGCACCCGCGGCGGGGCGACGTCGGGCTTTGTCTCCTACGACCTCCCCGGACGGTACAACCGGGACGACCATGCCGAGCAAAAGCACCAGATTGCGCTGGCCGCGAGCTCGCTGATCCCCAAGGGCGCCGTCATTGGCCTGTGCGGGGGGACGACCAGCACCGCCTTGGCGCAGGTTTTGTCCACGCGCGAGGACCTCATGGAGCAGTCCAACCGGCCCACGCTGACTGTGGTCACGAATGCCATCAACATTGCCGCGCAGCTGGCCATCCGGCCCAACTTCAAGATCATGGTCACCGGCGGCATTGTGAACCCGCGCTCCTACGAGCTGGTGGGCCCGTACGCCGATTCGATCCTGCAAAAGGTGGCCCTGGACATCGCGTTCATCGGCGTCAACGGCGTCGAGCCCGGAGCCGGACCCACCATCAACGACGAGGGGGAGGCATCGGTAAATTCCCGAATGGCCCGCCGCGCCTCGGAGGCCTACATGCTGGCCGACTCCTCCAAGATTGGCCAGCGTGCCTTCGCCACCATGGAGGACCACCGTTTCATGCGCCTGATCACCGACTCCGGCATCACGGCCGAGCAGCTGGCGGCCTTCAACGACGCCGGCACCGAGGTCATGGTCGCCCCCGAGGTCTGACCTCCGCGGGGAGGGCGTGGGGATTAGGCGAAGAATTCCTTGCCGTAGTAGCTGCCGGCCTCCGGGAGCCCCGCCGGGACGGCAAAAACGGCCGAGCCCACGTGGCGGATGTATTCGTTGAGCCTGTCGTGGGAGCCCAGTTTGCGCTGCAGGGCAATGAACGCTTCCGGGTCCTTTTGGAAACTCAGGAACATCAGGCCGGCGTCGAGCCTGCCCACTGAGTCCAGGCCGTCGGTGAAGTTGTAGCCGCGGCGCAGGATCTTGGTCCCGCCGTTGTTTTCGTGGGCGGCGAGGGCAATGTGTGAATCCGGCGCAATGAGGGCCTTGCCGGCGGCCGTGGCGTGGAAGTCGGGCACGTCGTGTTCGGCCGTCCCGGACAGCGGTGCGCCCTCCTGCTTGGTCCGGCCAAAGATGCTTTGCTGGTCGCCGATGGCGTCCTCGTCCCAGGTTTCGATGAGCATGTGGATTTTGCGGGCCACCAGGTAGGTGCCGCCGTTCATCCACTGCTGGCCGGCTTGCCCGCCAACCCATACGTGCTCGGCAAAGTCGGCCGGCGTGCTCACATTGCGGGTGCCGTCCTTGAACCCCATGAGGTTCCGGGGAGTTTTTTGGTTAGCGCCCGCCGAGGCCCGGCCAAAGCCCAGCACGGTCCACTTGGTGGTGACCTGGCTGCGGGCCATCCGGGCCAGGTTGCGCACCGCATGGTAGGCCACCTGGGGATCGTTGGCACATGCCTGGATGCACAAATCGCCCCCGGTGTAAGCCGGATCAAGTGCCTCGCCGGCCATCGCGGGCAGCGGAGCAAAGTTGGCGGGCTTAAACTTGGCCAGCCCAAACCGTGCGTCAAAGATGGAGGGTCCGAAGCCCAGCGTCAGGGTCAGCCCCTGCATCCCCATCTCGAACGCCTCGCCGGTATCGACGGGGACACCCAAGTCACGGGTGGGCTGTACCTTGCCCACGGGACGTCCCGCCGTCATTTCCGCCATGGCCGCCGACCACTTGGCCAGCACCAGCTGCAATTCCGTGCGGCTTGTGCCGGTCACGTCGAAGGAGGTGAAGACGAGGTGGTCCTGAGGGGGAGTGTCAATGCCGCCCTGGTGTTCCCCGTAGTAGGGGTAGCTGAGGTTGGCGCTGGCCGCCGCGAGGCGTTCGACGTCGGCCGCCGGGTCCGGTGCCGGACCGGCGCCTGCCGCCGAGG
>JBAUMA010000561.1:0-3453 GCA_049578485.1 Specibacter sp. | reverse complement strand
CCCTGGGCAATATGTTCCCGGCAGGCCGGGCACCCTTGATTGTGTGCAACCCGCCGTGGCTGCCGGGAACGCCGCACACACTGTTGGACAACGCCGTCTACGATCCCAAGAGCCGCATGCTCAAGGCGTTCCTGTCGGGGCTGGCGGACCATTTGGAGCCCGGGGGAGAGGGCTGGCTGATCATCTCGGACCTGGCAGAACACCTTGGCCTGCGCTCACGCGACGAGCTCCTGGGGTGGATCGACGCCGGCGGACTAGACGTGCTGGACAAGCTCGACACCCCCGCCCGGCATCCGCGCTCCATGGACGGCAGCGACCCGTTCTTTGATGCCCGCTCACGGGAAATCACCTCGCTGTGGAAGCTCGGGCCGCGCTAAACCCGCAGTAACGGAACGGGCAGGCCTACTTCGCGGTGGGGATGGTCTCGTCGCTCGGCCCCACACAGTGGCGGGTTGCCGGGATCTTGGCTGCCGCGTTGGATAGTTCGGCCAGCACGGTGCTCGAGGGAATGTTGTTGGGGTCAATGACCACCTCGGTTGCCGGCACCCGGCCATAGGTGGTCATGGTCCAGTTGGGCTTGCCCTCCTTGAGGACCCAGTCAACGCCGTTCACGCCAACGCACGCATCGGTGGTTGGCCCGGGCGGATTGACACCGCAGCGCAGGATGACCCGGGAAGGGTCACCCCAGGCGGCCGTGGCCTGGCTGCTGGTGGTCCGTCGCTGGGCATCGCCCAGGGAGTCGGGCAGGGCCACCATCATGGGTGCACAGGCCGGGCTGTTGGAATCCTTCGCGGCCGTGACCTCCACCGACGGCGCGCAGCCGGTCATGACCAAAAGGGCGGACGCGGCAAGAGGCACAACAATCCGCCAGGACACAGAGTTCAAACGCATGGTTCAAGCCTAGCCGGTAAAGCTTGGCGGTCTTGATTGCAATATGGCATCCGCTTGGGAAAAACGGGTATTGCGATGGCATGATGACATCCATGAGCCAACAAATGGACACCCCGGTGCCGGCCCGCCGGCGGCGCAGGACACGACGCAACGTGCTGCTGACCTTTTTGGGGCTGTTCCTCATTGCGGCGGTGCTCAGTGGCGCCTTTGCCGTCAACCTGGCCCGCAGCTTTGACACCAAGACGCAAAAGATCGAACACGCCTTTCCCCCCGACGCGTCCCGGCCTGTCAAACCCACGGAGGGTCCGGCGTCGACCGCCATGAACATCCTGCTGCTCGGCAGCGACAGCCGCGGCGCCTCCTTGAACCTTGCCGAGGACGGCGACCCGTCGGACCAGCGCTCGGACACCATGGTGTGGGTGCACATCCCGGCGGACCGCAAGAACGTGTACATGATGTCGGTCATGCGTGACACGTGGGTGGACATCCCCGGTCAAGGGGAAGCCAAGATCAACGCTGCCATGGCCTTTGGCGGGGTTCCCCTGGTGGTGCAGACCCTGGAGGGGATGTTCAAGAACCGGATTGACCACGTGGCGATCGTCGATTTTGAAGGGTTCAAGGCCATCACGGATGCCCTCGGCGGCGTCACGTTGGATGTGCCCTTTGCTTTCACGGCGCATACGGCAGACATCACGTTCAAGGCCGGCTCGCAAAAGCTCAACGGCGACCAGGCCCTGGCGTTCGTGCGGGAACGGTACGCGTTCGTCGACGGCGACTACCAGCGTGTGAAGGACCAGCAAATCTTCCTCAAGGCCGTGCTGAACACGGTCCTTACTCCGGCCACGCTGACCAATCCGTTGAAGGTCAATGACATCGTCAACACGGTTTCGCCGTTCATCAGTGTCGACAAGGGTCTGGACTCTGCCACGGTCGGGGCCCTGGCCGTGAGCCTGCGCGATGTTCGCGGCTCCGACGTGAAATCCTTCACGCTGCCCACCCTGGGCACGGGCACCAGTGCCGACGGGCAGTCCATTGTGAACCAGGATCCGGCCGCCATCGCCGCCATTGGGAAAGCCCTGAGCAGCGATACTTTGGGTAAGTACCTGAGTTCCGCAGGGCTGGGCTGACGGGGCTCCTGCCGGCAGGCCTGTGCGTATGAGATAATAACTTGTTTGGACTTTTTTGAAAATGCGGGAGCCTGAGTTCACACGGCTCCCGCACACTCGCTCCGCCCAAGGTCTCATCACGGCCTTGGTGTTTGTCTTAAGGGGAAATATTGGGGTTTTCACACACCCGCCATTGGCCTGCCATGGTCCTGGCTGTTCTCATGACCGCTGCCCTGTGGGCAGTGCTCAGCGCTGGTCCGGCACTTGCCGTCGAACCTGGCGGACACGAATCTGCCATGCAAGTTGCAGCCCATGGGCCAGAACGTGTCATCGCCACGGCACCGCATGCCCTTGGCACCACAACCGAGGCGCGTTCTGAGGACACGGCAGTCGCGGGCGCGGTAGTCGCGGCCAAAACCACCCAGAAGACAACGCCCGAAGGCAGCCCCTTGGGTGTGCAGCTGGCCACCATCGCCGTGCTTCTCGCATTGGGTTTTGGGTATTTCAAGGTGATGGGCCGCACCGGCCGCAGAACATCCCCTCGGAAGACGGAGTAGACCGCCCGTGCCGGACAAGAATTCGCCGAAAGTCAGCGTACAGACAGACCACGCAGCCAAGCCGCTGCGAATCATGCTTTTGATCCACTCCTACTGGCCGGAGCACAGCCCGCCACAGCGGCGCTGGACCACCCTCATCCGGGAGTTCCGGAAATCCAACTGGGACGTGGACGTGGTCACCCCCGTGGCCCATTTCCCGGAAGGGCGGCGCAGCCTGCCTGCCGGCACGGCCGGCCGGCCTTTCCGTGGCCAAAAGGGACTGCTGGGGGAGCGCATCAAGCGCGTTCCCTATATTCCGCACAGTGGTCACTCCCACGCAGCGCGGCTCCTGGACCAGGTGTTCTCCGCCGCCATGTCCATCCCGGCCGGCCTGATGTGGCGCAAGGCCGACGTCGTTGTGGTCACGGCGCCCAGCCTGCCCATCCTGGTGGCCGGATTTGTCGTGGCAAAGCTCCGCCGCGTGCCGCTGATCGTGGAAATGCGCGATGCCTGGCCGGATCTGGCCCGCGACGCCCTCATTGTCAAAGGCAGCGTAAAGAGTGTTGTTGAGCGCGTGGTGGAGGCCATCCAAATGCGCGCCGACATGGTGGTTTCCGTCACCGAGGGGTTCGCCGAGACGCTTCGGGCCCGCGGCGTGAAGAACGTCATTACGGTCAGCAACGGCCTGGACTTGGACTCGGTGCCCGTTTTCGACCCGCCTGCACTGGAACGCGAGACCTTTGAGGCCCTGTACCTGGGCAACCACGGCGAGAGCCAGCGCTTGGATGCGGTGGTTCGCGCCAGCGCCCTGGTGGGGGATTCCATGCACCTGCACATGGTGGGTCACGGGACGCAGCGCCCGGGCTTGGTGGAACTGGCACGGGAGCTCAACGCACCCGTCACGTTCCACCCGTCACTGC
>JBAUMA010000560.1:0-4683 GCA_049578485.1 Specibacter sp. | reverse complement strand
GGCTCCGCGGGCTTGGGCGCGCCCAGGTTGGCGAAGAGCACCACGGCCACCACGACGGCCGCCGCCAGGACCCCGCCGGCCCCCACTCCCAGCCACAAGCGTTTCTTGGACGGCGGTTGCGGCGCCGCTTGGAGTTCAGTGCCCTGCCCGGGCTCGGCGAGTTGGTTGCGGTGCACGGTGGAGGCCAGCTGTGCCTCGGGGGACGGAAGCTCCTCGCGAGGAGCAGCGGCCCACTGCGGTGCCGCGTGGGCCGGGGTGCCGGGAATCGTGGAGCCGTTTTGTGTCAGCCCCTGGGTGGGGCCGGACACGGCACCGTGCGTGCTGCCGGTAACGCCGGGGACGCTGTTGATCTGGGGGCTTTGCGTGAATGGGCCGCTTGCCGGGTGCCGGCCCGTCCCGGCGACCGTGCGGAAGGCCGAGGGAAAGGTAGGGCCCGAGGACGTGGAGTCGGGGTCGATCGAGACAACGCTGCGCACCCGGGTGGCCTCGAAGTGGCTGTCCGGGTCGGCATCGTCGAGGGCAACCTCCTCCTGCACCTCGAAGGGGGTCACCGACAGGTTCAGGTCCGCCTGGATGCGCATCAGGGCGCGGGCGAACGCCTTGGCGGAACTGTACCGGGAGGCCGGCGACTTGGACATGGCGGTGGCCAGCACCAGGTCGAGAGCCTCCGGGACGTCGGCACGGCCCAGCCGGGGCAGCGGTGCCGAATTGATGCGGGAGATCAGTTCCCGCTGGGAGTTGTCAGCACCGGGAATCACGAACGGGGAATGCCCCGCCAGCAGCGTATACATGGTGGCACCCAGTGCCCAAATATCTACCTTGACCCCGTCAGTGGCGCCCGCGGCAAAGGATTCCGGCGGTGACCACGGAATGGACATGCCGGCGTCGTCGTCCTCGGCGGCGTCCATGGTGCCCGAGATGCCAAAGTCCGTCAGGGCCGGCCGGTTGTAGTCGGTGACCAGGATGTTGGCGGGCTTGATGTCGCGGTGGGCGATGCCGGCACGGTGTGCCGTCTCCACCGCGGAGGCCACCTGGATGCCAACGCTCAGTGCCTCGTCGACGCTGAACCGGGCACGCCGGTAACGCACGTCCAGGCTGGGCCGGGAACAGTACTCCATGGCCAGGTAGGAGTGCCCGGCCTCGGTGATCTCGGCCTCGTAGATGGTCACGATGTACGGGTGGGTCGACAGCTGGGCCATCAGGTTGGCCTCGGACTCAAACCTGCGGCGCGCGCCGTCGGTCTTCAGGTCGGCCACGAGCACCTTGACGGCCACCTTGCGGCGCGGCCGGTCCTGCTCGTAAAGGTAGACGTCGGAGAATCCGCCCGAGCCCAGGACGGAGTGGAACCTGTAGCCGGGAATGGCCGGGGGTGCTGCTGGTGGGCGCTTGGAACTCACAGAAGGCCTTCAAAGAGCAGCGAGACGCCGTCGCCCAGTTCGGCAATGTCGCCGTTGAGCAAGATGGCCTGCTCGCCCTGGCCCAGGCGGCGCGGGGGCTGACCCTCGCGCACCAGCACCGTGCCGTTGGTGGCCTTCAAATCCACCAGCAGCACGTCCCAACCGTCCAGGCGCACCTCCACATGGGAGCGGGAGATGTCTCCGCTGGCGCTGTGCACCTGCACCAGGCGGGGCATCACGGCGCCCATGACGCGTGAAACCGAGGGCTGGCGGCCGATGATCAGGGAATGGTCAAGGTCCAGGACCTCGCCGGTGGAAATGTGCATGCGGCCCAACCGTGGCCGGCCCACCTCGCGCGGCTCGGAGCTGATGGGAGCCCCACAGTCCGAACATTGCGAGCGGGTGGGCGGGTTCGCATGCCCGGCCGGGCACAGCCGGGCCAGGACCATGGGCCCGGTGGACGGGCGCGGCTCCAGCTCGTCGGCCGCGGGGACATCCGGCTGGCCGGCCAGTTCGCTGCGCATGACGGTGTGGCCGTCGTGGTCGGGGTCGCCGGAGTCTGCTTCGGTCCCAGGCACGACGGCGGCGGTGGCGTTCTGGCCGCCGGTGTCGTTGCCGCCGGCCCAGGGCACCGAATCGATCAGGATGCCCGACGGCGGCACCCAGGCGGGCTCGGGTGTTTCGGCCGGTTCGGATTCGGCATCGTCGTCAAATGCCCGCTCCCCGTGGGGCGGCGTTGCGGGGGGCATGGGCGGGGGCGGCGGAACGTTGACAACTGCCGCGACGGCTGGCTCCTTGGGCAGTTCCTGGCCGTTTTCATCGAGCCTGACGGCCGCATCCTCCACCGAGCGCAGTTCCGTCTCACCAAAGAGGTGGTCGTAGCTGCTGGTGAAGCCGTCGGCGTCATGGTCGCCGTCCACGAGTTCCGGGCCAGCGTCGTGGCCGGCATCGAGGGAGGCATCGTGGACGCCGTCGTAGGCTGCATCGTCGGAGCCGGCATCGTCCGCAGCCAGCTCGTTGAAGGGCTCGTCTTCCTCGGCGTTGTCCGGGCCCAGTCCCGGGTACAGGGTCTGACCGAGGTCGGAGTCGCCCGTATGGAAGTCCGGGACGGGGATCTCACCGGAGGGGTGGGCCAGCTGGGCGCTCCATTCGGCGTCGGCGGCGAGGGCAAAACCGGCGTAGGCATCCTCAACATCGCCGTCATCGGCGGCATCGCCGTGGTCGGCAGTGGCGTCCGTCGTGTCGTCCGCGTCTGCCTGTACGTCGTCGGAGTACAAGGACTCCGCAGGCAGGGGCGCCTCGTCGAGCGGCGACTCGGCCGGCGACGGCGCCAGGGCCGGCCCTTCCATCTCATCGTCACCGGCAAACCCGTCACCGGCAAACCCATCGACTTCCTCGCCCTCCTCTTCTTCGCCCGCAGCGTCAAGGCCGGCGTCGAAGCCGGAGTCAGAGTCAGTCATGCCTGAGTCAGTCATGCCGGAGGCCGCCAAAGCTGGGGCGCCGAAGGCTGGGGCGTCGAAGCCGTGTTCGTCGTCGGCGGCCTGGAGGTCGGCAACACCTTGGGAGTTCTCGGGGATGTGACCGCCGCCGTCAAGGTTCGTCCCGTCGGCGGGTTCGCCGTCAAAGGCGCCGGCGGCTTCCGGGGCGACAAAGGGTGCACCGGCAACGGAGTCAGTCGCGTCGGTGGAGTCGGTCGAGACGGTCGCGCCGATCGAGGCAGTCCTGGCGGTGCCGCGGGCCAGCTGCTGCAGGCGCACCACCGCCTCGCCAAGCGGGAGGTCCACGGCGTTGGTGACGTCGCCGGCGTCGTCCTGGGCAAGGGTGAGCACCAGGGAGTCCGGCAGCGGCAGGGACCGTTCGCTCCAGGTGGAGACCTCGCGGCCCGACACCACTTCCTGGTTCCCGGCCGAGTGCACCACCAAGGTGATTTCGCCGCGCAAGATCACGTTCAGCCGGTCGGTCTGGACCAGGATGGCAAACGGCGGCATGCCCGTCAGCTCGGTGCCGAACCGCCCCGTCACGGCGTTGAGGACGCCGTGGATGGACGGCGGCTGGGCCAGGTAGTCCCACAGTGCGGCCACCGTGTCGGCAGCCGTGCCGGCGTCCACCACAATGACGGCTCCGGACCGGACGATGCCAAGCCAGGAACCGGCGCGGTACGTGGTGCTATCCATGATTCTCCTCAAGCGGGGATGATCCGGGGGCGCCGGGCATGCCGGCTGGCCCCGCCGAATCGTTTGTGGTGGCGGGTGGTGCAAGGTGGTGCGGGGCAGGTGACGCGTTGCCGTCCGGGATGCGCGGCAGGGTGTCCTCGGTCTCGGCGGAGGCCGTGGGCTTGGTCAAGGTGTCTTCCTTGGCGCCGCCGGTGATGTTGTGGGCGTCAACAATCACCACGGTGATGTTGTCGCGGCCGCCGGAGCGCAGGGCCGACTGGATGAGCGAGTCGACGGCGTCCTGCGGGTGGGGCAGCGTACTGAGCGCGCGGTGGATTTGTTCGTCGGTGACCTCGGCAGTCAGGCCGTCGGAGCAGACAAGCATCCTGTCCCCTTCCTCCACAGGGACCAGCCAAAAGTCGGCCTCGGTGTCGGTGCCGGTGCCCAGGGCGCGGGTCACCACGTGGCGGCGCGGATGGACCAGGGCCTCGGCGGGGGTGATGAAGCCGCCATCCACCAGTTCCTGGACCTCGGAGTGGTCCACGCTGACCTGGCCAAAGGCGCCCTGTCCGAGCCGGTAGGTGCGTGAATCCCCCACGTTGAACACCAGCCAGTACGGCACGCCGCGCTCCTCCACCAGCACGACGCCGGTGACGGTGGTTCCTGCGCGGGCGTTGGAGACCTCGCGAATCCGGAAGTCGGCCTGGCGCAACGCCTGTTGCAGGTCCACGGCCGTCGCAGTGCGGGACCCGGCGGCGAGTGCTTCCTGCTGGCTCAGCACGCTGATGCACTCGCGGCTGGCAACCTCGCCGGCCTCGTGCCCGCCCATGCCGTCCGCCACGGCAAAGATGGGGTCCGCGGCCAGGAAGGAATCCTCGTTCAGTTCCCGGCGCAGCCCCCGGTCCGTGCCAAAGCCGAAGCTCAGCCGCACCTCGCTGGGCGCGTTCGGCACCGTTGGGTCCCCTGCCTGCGTCCCGGCAATCCCGGCACCGTCGCTCATGCGCGAGCCACCAAGAATGAGCGGTCACCAAAGCGGACCCGGGCGCCATGCTCGGCCAGGGTTGGCGTGCCCCCTGGCAGGGGCGATGTGTGGCCGTCGGCGGTGGTGATGGCGCTGCCGTTGGTGGAATTCC
>JBAUMA010000559.1:0-12131 GCA_049578485.1 Specibacter sp. | reverse complement strand
GTCCTGCCCGGGGGAGTGCGGGTCCTGACCGAGTCCATGCCGGGGCAGCGAAGCGCGACAATCGGGTTCTGGGTTGGTGTTGGCTCTCGGGATGAATCCGAGGGCCAACACGGCTCGACCCATTTCCTTGAGCACCTGCTGTTCAAGGGAACCAGGCGCCGTACCGCGCTGGAAATCGCGTCCGCCTTTGACGAGGTGGGTGGGGAGTCCAATGCGGCAACCGCCAAGGAAAGCACCTGCTACTACGCACGCGTGCTGGACACCGATCTGCCCATGGCCATCGACGTCATCGCCGACATGGTCACCTCCGCCGTGCTTGACCCGGCGGAGCTGGAGCAAGAACGCGACGTCATTCTGGAAGAAATCGCCATGGACAGCGATGACCCCACCGACGTCGCCCACGAACATTTTGTGGCCGCCGTGCTCGGCGACCACGCCCTGGGCCGGCCCATCGGCGGAACCCCGGAAGCCATCAAGGCCGTTCCGCGCGAGTCTGTCTGGGAGCACTACCAAAAGCACTACCGTCCCGAGACCCTGGTCATCACCGCCGCCGGTGGACTTGACCACGAGGCCGTCTGTGAGCTGGTCCTGGCCGCGCTGCGGACCGCCGGCTGGTCCCTGGACGACGGCGTGGCCCCGGCTCCCCGCCGCAGCGCCATTGCCGCCGCCATCACCGGCACAGCCGGGCTCCACGTGATCAACCGCAAGGTGGAACAGGCCAACATCATCCTGGGCTGCCAGTCGCTGACCGCCACGGATGACCGCCGCTATGTTATGAGCGTGCTCAACTCCGTCCTGGGCGGGGGCATGTCCTCGAGGTTGTTCCAGGAGATCCGCGAAAAGCGCGGCTTGGTGTACTCCACCTATTCCTTTGCCTCCTCCTACGCCGATGCCGGCTACTTTGGCATGTACGCCGGATGTTCGCCGCAAAAGGTGGGCCAGGTCATTGGCCTGCTGACCGATGAACTGGAAAAGCTGGCCGCCGACGGCATCACCGAGGCCGAGCTGGCGAAGTCGCTGGGGCAAATGTCCGGCGGCATTGTGCTGGCACTGGAAGACACCGGATCGCGGATGTCCCGCCTGGGCCGCTCGGAACTGGTGTCCGGGGAATTCCTGGACATTGACGAGACCCTCAGCCGCATCCGGGCCGTCACGGTAGAGCAGGTGCAGGAACTGGCGCGTGACCTCGCCGCAGCCCCCCGCACCATCACGGTCGTCGGGCCCTTCAAGGAAACCGAGACCTTCGGCTTGTAACAGCCACGGCGGTCGAGCTTGTCAAGACCCGGCCCCACCCGTATTGATGTGCGCCGAACCCGTGCTCGGTTTTGCGCTGGTCCTCTTATGCGCGAAACTCGCCGCAGGTTCGGCGCACGTGCCCTGGTCCTACCCGCCGGCGAAGGGCGGCAGGACGTCGACGACGTCGCCCGTCTGAAGCGCAACGCCCAAATCACGGGCGGCCACCTCATTGACCAAGAAGCTGCAGCGCGTCAGGAGCTCGGACAGCGGGGGAGTGGCAGCTGATGCCGAGACCGGGAACGACGCCGTCAGCAACGCAGACAAGTCGGCGAGCGTGAAGGACGCCTCTGTGCCCAAATCCACGTGTTGCTGTTCAGTTCCGGTGGCAGCGGCGGCCGCGGCAAAAAATCGGACGTCCACCTCAACCACCAATCGCGCTCATGCTGCGGTCGGGCTGCACAAAGTCGGCGTCGCCCAGTCCGGGGTGTCCCATGCCGTGCGCCTTGGGCTTGGCTCACATGGCGTCCTGCCAGCGGGCGGCCACGGCGTCGTCGTCGGAGGCTGCGTCCCCGGCTCGCAGCAGCGGCAACAGGTCAACTTCGGTGCGGGAGAACAGGCAGCTCATGACCTTGCCTTCGGCCGTGATCCTGGTGCGTCGGCAGTCGCCGCAGAAGGGTTCGGTCACGGAGGCAATGATGCCCACCGTGCCAAGCAGGTCCGTTGAACCGGCCCGGCGAACCTCAAAACGTTCGGCCGGGGCACCGTCGCGGGAACGCGGGTCCGGCATGAGGGTAAATTCACCACTGAGCAGTTCTCGGATTTCCGCGGCCGTGATCATGCCCTCCCGCGTCCAGCCGTGGTCGGCGTCCAGGGGCATTTGCTCGATGAAGCGCAATTCGTAGCCGCGTTCCAGGCACCAGGCGAGCAGCTCGGGCGCATGGCTTTCGTTGACTCCCCGCAGAAGCACCGCGTTGATCTTGATGGGACGCATCCCGGCGGCGTCGGCGGCTTCAATGCCCGCCATTACCTGGTCCAGGAAGGGGCGGCGGGTCAACTCCAGGAAGGCGTCGTGCTGCACGGTGTCCATGGAGACGTTCAGACGCGTCAGCCCCGCATCGGCGAGCGCCTGGGCCTTCTTGGCCAGGCCCACGCCGTTGGTGGTCAGTGAGATGGGCAGGGACGGGTGGTTGCGGCGCAGTGCGGCGATGATGTCCACGAGGTCGGCCCGCACCAGGGGCTCGCCGCCGGTGAGTCGCAGCTCGCGGACGCCCAGCCGGTCCACGCCCAGCCCCACCAGCCGTACTATCTCGGCAGCGGTGAGCAGCTTGTCCTTCTTGAGCCAATCCAGCCCGGCCTCGGGCATGCAATAGGTGCAGCGGAGGTTGCATTTGTCCGTCAGCGAAAGCCGCATGTCCGTGGCCACCCGGCCAAATTGATCCAGCAGTCCGGAACTTGCGGGCCGCGGCGTCGCCGAAAGCGCCGGTGTGCCGGGTGGAAGTGCCGGCATGCCCAGTGATACGCGTTCGGTGTCCATGGCTCCACGCTACGCCATCGGCACCACGGGGGTGCGCGTCGGGGCTTTGCACAGCTTGCGAAACTAGAATTGGGGCACCGGGTGCGATGATTGCCCGGCCGGCCGAAAGGGTGCCATGGAAACGCGTCGATATTGGGTGGTTGCCGGAGTTGTCTGCATTGGCGTGGGCGTGGCGGCGGGGGAATTGCTGGCCGCACTCGTCAGCCCCTCCGCCTCGCCGATCAGTGCCGTGGGCCAGGGCGTTATCGGTATCTTGCCCGGCGGCGTCAAGGAAGGCGCCATCCACCTCTTTGGCACAGCCGATAAAATGGTCTTCCTGGCCACCATGATCGTGATCATGGCCTTGTTTGCCGCGGCGGTGGGTCTGCTGGAGCGTGCCAGGCGGGGATGGGGCCAGATTTGCATCGGCCTGTTCGGCGTCGTGGGGATTCTTGCCGTGGCCGCCCTCCCCGACAGTACGACCCTGGGATATGTTGGCCCTGTTGCCGCAGCCGTTGTGGCCACGGCTCTGCTCTCCTGGACCGCCCGCCGCTTCCTGCGCCCGGGTTTTGCCGGCCGGGCCCAGACAGGGCACGACGCCGGCCTCCCGCCGGAGACGCCCGGCCCGCCTGCCCCGGTGGTCAAGATGGCACCATCGGTGATTGACACACCCTCCCGGAGCGCCTCGCGCCGGGCCTTTTTGACGTACATGGGCGCCGGTGCGGTCGTGGCGGTGGTCGCCGGCGGCGCGTCCGTCATGTTCCGCCGGGCCGCCGTCCTGGTTGCGGATTTGCGCGCCAAGGTGGTGCTGCCCAAGCCCGCGGTGGCGGCCCCGGCCGTGCCGGCAGCGGCGGAACTGGCCATTCCCGGCATCACCCCGTTGGTGACGGATCCGGCGAATTTCTATCGCATTGACACCGCCCTGGTGGTTCCCTCCGTCAACTCCGATACATGGACGCTGACCGTGACGGGGCTCGTGGAACGGGAGGTCACGCTCACCTTTGCCGAACTTTTGGCCAAACCCATGGTGGAGGCCTATGTGACCATCGGCTGTGTTTCCAATGAGGTCGGTGGGGGACTGGTGGGCAATGCGCGCTGGCTGGGGTGGCCCGTGCGCGAGCTCCTGGCCGAAGCCGGGGTCAAGCCGGGTGCCGACATGGTCCTGTCCCGCAGCACTGACGGCTTCACCGCCGGCACGCCGTTGTCGGCCATGACCGATGCCCGCAACGCCATGATTGCCGTGGCCATGGACGGGCAGCCGTTGCCTCAGGTGCACGGCTTCCCCGCCCGGCTGATCGTGCCGGGGCTGTACGGGTACGTCTCGGCCACCAAATGGCTCAAGGAGCTAAAGGTCACTACATTCGCCGCCGACCAGGGCTACTGGACGCCGCTGGGCTGGAGTCCCATGGGCCCCATCAAAACGGCCTCACGCATTGACGTTCCAAAACCCGGGTCCCGGCCCAATCCCGGGCCTTACACGGCTGCGGGCCTCGCCTGGTCGCCGGAGCGCGGCATCTCGGCCGTGCAGGTGCAGCTCGACGGCGGCCCCTGGCAGAACGCCACGCTGGCCGCGGCATTGAACAAGGACACGTGGGTGCAGTGGCAGGCGCCGCTGGTGCTGTCTTCCGGCAACCACGAACTGAAAGTCCGTGCCGTGGACGGCACCGGCGCGGTCCAAATCTCCGCCGTGGCACCCCCGCCGCCGGACGGCGCCACGGGCTACCACACGGTGAATTTCACGGCAGGGTAGCCCCGGTCCCCGCCACCGGCGTGGCAGGGGCTTGCTGAATCGGCGCGGCAACCACCAGCAGCTCGCCAATGCCGCACTCGAGTGCCTGGCAGATCGCCGACAGGGTGGAAAAACGGATGGCCTTGGCCCTGTCGTTCTTCAGCACCGAAAGATTCACAATGCTCACGCCCACCAATTCGCTGAGCCGGGTCAACGTCATCCGGCGTTCGGCCAGCAGCTCATCGAGCCTGCAATGGACCCCGGAGGCATCCTCGGCGTCGACCGGAGCCATCAGATGAGCCCTTCGGTGTCGTGTTGGAGGTGCTCGCCGTGCCGGAACGCCAGTCCCACCAGGATCAGCACCACGCCGACGGCCAGGAAGGAAGGGTCGAAGGAACCGGCGAATGGCCAGAAGCCGCGCACCGGCGAGCCGTTCAGTTCTGCCACGGCCACCCCGTGGGTGAACGCGCCAAGGCCCTGGGCGAGCACCCCGCCAAGGAGCACCACGGCTCCGCCGAGAGTTGTCACGGCGGACAACGAGCGCCGGAACGGGCGTGGATGCAGGAGCCGCCAGACGACCAGGGCCGCCAGGGCGGCCAGTGCAGCCTGGGTCAGGATCTGGGCCAGCGCGGCAGCGGTGGCGAGTGCCATGACCTTCTGGGAGAAGTTCGCCAACACAATCGATGCGGAGTCGTAGCTTTGGGTGGCGATCATGCCGCTGTTCCCGCCTGGCTGGATGACTTGGGCCACGACGAGTTCAAGGGGCAGTCCGCCGCCGGTCAGGGTTTGGATGACGGGAATGCTCCCGAGTACCGCGATCGCCGCGGTGGCAACGGCCGCCAGGACAAAGACCGCCCACAGAAGTGCCCGGCGGATTCCGGTTGAAATCCTGGAACCTGCAATTTCCTGGTGCTGCAGCATGTGCTTCCCCCTCCGCGCGGCACGGGCCGGGCGCCCATAACGAATATCGATAATAACGATAATCAATAACCTAGGCTCGCGGCGGGGCGCCGTCAACCCTCCCGTGCCGCCCAGTGTCCTGGCCTAGGATGGAGCCAGGACGACGCCGCCGTGCGGTGCCCCGGGAGGAAACTGATGCGTAGAACTGTCACTGAGCACCAAATTGCCGTGCGCGAGCTGCTGGCCCATGCCTGGTTTGCCGAGGGCGGTGCCGCCGTCAAGAACGACGCCGGAACCCGGGTTCCGCTGACCGAACTGACGGGGCGGGTGCTGGCCGCCGACCTGGTGGCACCCCTTGACCTGCCGCCGTTTGCCAACTCGCAGATGGACGGCTTTGCCATTTTGGTGGAACCGGGCAAAGGCGGCCCGGCCACCAGCTACCGTGCCGCCGCGACGATTGCCGCCGGCGCCCTTGCCCCGCCACTGAAACCAGGCCTTGCCGCCCCCATCATGACAGGGGCCATGCTCCCGGAGGGGGCCAACGCCGTCGTCCCCGTGGAACAAGCCATGCCGCCGAGCTTCCCCGCCGAAGGCGAATCCGTGATGTTGCCCCCCACCGAGCCGGGCACTTTTGTCCGCAGCCAGGGCAGTGACCTGTCCCGCGGGAGCGTGGCCATCCCCGCCGGGACGGTGCTCAACGCCGGGCACGTGGGGCTGGCCTCCGCACTTGGCTGCACGGGGCTGATGGTGCGCCGCCGGCCCCGGGTGTTGTTGGTGACCACGGGAGACGAGGTGATGCTGCCCGGTGACCCGCGCGCGGCCAACGGCCTCCCGGTTGGGCGGATCTTCGATGCCAACATGGCGTTGCTGCGGGCAAACCTCAAACAAGCCGGGGCCGAGGTGGTGCTGGCTCCCGTGGTCTCTGATGACCCGGCTGCGCTGCTGGAGGTCCTGGACGGCTATGTGGGTCCGGGGGATGCCGGCGTGGACTTGATCGTCTCCACGGGAGGCATCAGTGCGGGAGCGTTCGAGGTGGTCAAGCAAGCCCTTGACGGCCTCGAGGTGGACTTTGTGTCCGTAGCGCTCCAGCCCGGCGGACCCCAGGCGCTGGGCAGCTACAAGGGCGTGCCGTTCATTGGGTTCCCCGGCAACCCCGTCAGCGGCGTGGTGTCCTTTGAGCTGTTCCTGCGCCCCGCCCTGACGGCGTTGCTGGGCGCCCCGGCGGCGCGGCACAAGGTGACGGCCGCACTGTCGCACCCCCTGAGTTCCCCGGCGGGCAAATACCAGATCCGGCGCGGGATCTACGAGGGCCCAGAATATGAATCGGGGGCTTCCGTGCGTGAAGTTGGCGGGCCGTCCTCACACCTGCTCGGCGCCCTGGCCCAGGCCAACGCGCTCATCCACCTACCCGCAGGGGTCACGCAATTGCATCAGGGTGCAAAGGTGGAAGTATGGCTGTTGTGACCGACTCTGAATCAAGCCCCGTTCTAACCCACTTGCGCCACGATGGCACCGCCCAGATGGTGGACGTCTCCGCCAAGGCCGTCACCGTGCGTGAGGCCACCGCCACCGGAACCGTGCACACCACGGTCGAGGTCATGGCGCTGTTGGGCGCCGGTGAACTGCCCAAGGGCGATGCCTTGGCCGTGGCACGCGTGGCCGGCATCATGGGTGCCAAGAAGACCCCCGAGCTGATCCCGCTGTGCCACCCGCTGCCCATCTCCAAGGTCACGGTGGATTTTGACCTTGGCGCCACGACGGTGGCCGTCACGGCCACGGTGAAAACCCGCGGCGTCACCGGGGTGGAAATGGAGGCCCTGACGGCGGTCTCCGTTGCCGCACTCAGCGTGTACGACATGATCAAGGCCGTGGACAAGCACGCCGTCATCTCCGGCATCTCGGTGCTGGCCAAGAGCGGCGGCAAAAGCGGCGACTGGGCCGTTAACAAGCCCGTACCTGCCGCAGGGGCGACGGAATGAGCGCCTGCGAGCCCGGCACCGCACTGGGTGCCGGCGTCGTCATCGCCTCGACCCGCGCCGCCATGGGCACTTACGACGACAAAACCGGTCCCATCATTGCGCAGTGGCTCACCGAGCACGGCTTTGCCACCGCGGCGCCGCTGGTAGTCCCCGACGGCGCCCCCGTCGGCGCCGCGCTCCGTGCGCTGCTGACCAGCCGCCCCGCCGTCATCCTGACCAGCGGCGGCACCGGGCTGAGCCCCACCGACGAAACCCCCGAGATGACGCTTCCGCTGCTGGAACGCGAAATCCCCGGCCTCATGGAGGCGATCCGCGCCGCCGGACTGGCCAAGACACCCATGGCGGCGCTCAGCCGGGGGCATGCCGGCACGGCCGGGAAAACACTCATCGTCAACCTGCCGGGCTCGCCCTCGGGCGTCATGGACGGGCTGGCCGTGCTGGACCCCCTGATCAAACACCTTTGCGAACAAATTGGCGGCGGCCATGGGCACTAACGTGGAGGTCCTCTATGCCGGCCTGAGCAGCGAGCCGATTTCCGTTGACGCCGCCATCGCGGCCGTCGAATCCGACACTGCCGGTGCGGTGGTCAGCTTCAGCGGCGTGGTGCGCAACCACGACGGCGGCAAGCCCGTCGCCCGGCTTGGCTACACCGCACACCCGCTGGCCCAGGGTGTGCTGAACGACCTCGTGGCAGCTGTTGCGGCCGGGGCGGCGGACCCGGACGGGCACCCCGTGCGGGTCTGGGTGGCCCACCGAGTGGGCCCGCTGGACATTGGCGAACCAGCCCTGGTCTGTGCCGTGGCGTCCTCACACCGGGCCGAAGCATTCGAACTGTGTTCTGCCCTGGTGGAGCGGATCAAGGCCGAGGTGCCGATCTGGAAGGAGCAGTTCTTCACGGATGGCACCGTCGAATGGGTAGGTGCCGGAGGGGGCGGACAAAGCCAGTAGGCTTAAACGCATGAGTGAACTGTTGAAGGTGGCCGTGCTCGGTGCCAACGGACGAATCGGGTCGGCCGCCGTTGCGGCCATTGGCGAGGCACCGGACATGGAGCTGGTGGCGGCGCTGGGACGCAAGGACTCCCTGGAGACCTTGCTGGAATCGGGCGCCGACGTGGTGGTGGATCTGACGGTCCCGGACTCCACGGTGGCCAACGTCAGCTTTGCTGTCGAACACGGCATCCACGCCGTCGTGGGCACCACCGGCTGGAATGCCGAAAGGCTGGCCGCCTTGGCAGAGCTGCTGGCCGGGCACCCCAAGACGGGGGTGCTGATTGCCCCCAACTTTGCCCTCGGATCCGTGCTGGCCACCCGCTTTGCCGCCCAGGCCGCCAAATACTTCGAGTCGGTGGAAATCATCGAACTTCACCACCCGCGCAAGGTTGACGCACCCTCAGGCACCGCACTGCGCACGGCCCAACTCGTGGCCGCCGCCCGCAAGGAAGCAGGAGTCCCCGCGGCCCCTGATGCGACCGAAACAGAGCTCGACGGTGCCCGCGGCGCCAGCGTTGACGGCATCCCCGTGCACAGTGTCCGCCTGGCCGGCTTGGTGGCGCACCAGGAAGTCCTGCTTGGCAGCGAAGGCGAACAGCTGACCATCCGCCACGACTCCTTCAACCACGGCTCCTTCATGCCGGGTGTCCTGCTGGGCGTGCGCACCGTGGGCACCCGCCCCGGACTGACCGTTGGCCTTGACGGCTACCTCGACCTTGAAGGCTGAACCGGTGACCAAGTTGCACATCACGAAAACCAAGCTCTGGGTTGGCGCCATTTGCCTGCTGCTGGTGTTTTACATGGTCGTCATGATCCAGCGCTCCTTCACCCTCATGTTTGTCTCTCCGGAATGGGAGGCCAAGGCCATGGGCGCGGCGTACTTTGTGATCCCGTTCGTGGCCGCCTGGGCGCTCATCAGCGAGGTGCTCTTTGGTGCCCGCACGGAGAAGATGGCGAAGATCCTTGAAGCCGAGGGCGGCCTGCCCGAGGACACCCTGCCGCGCACCCCCGGCGGGCGGATTGTCCGCTCGGCTGCCGACGCCGAATTTGAAAAGTATAAGGCCGAGGCGGAGGCCGCGCCGGAGGACTGGCGTTCCTGGTTCCGGCTCTCCTGCGCCTACGACGCCGCCGGCGACCGCAAGCGTGCCCGCAAGTCCATGCGCGACGCGATCGCCCTGTTCCGCGCCGCCTGACCGCCCGTCTATGTTGCACTTGTTGCACATGGAAAGCGTTTTCTTAGCGAAATTACTGCAACAACTGCAACATAGATCCACGAGGAGCGGTTAAACCCATGGCGAGCAGCACGCACAACCCGATTGACGGCGTCGAACTGTCCTATGACGTGGTGGGGGAGGGCGAACCGATCCTGCTGCTCCACGGCAGCGCGCTGAGCCGGGCCATCTGGCGCGGATTCGGTTACACCAAGGCGCTGCGTGAGAACCACCGCGTCATCACCATGGACTTGCGCGGACATGGGCGCAGCAGCAAGCCGCACAACCAAGACGCCTACGCCATGGAGCTGCTGGTGGCCGACGCCCTGGCCGTCCTGGACGCCGCGGACGCCGCGCGGGCCCATTTTGGCGGCTACTCGGTGGGCTCCCGGGTGGGATTCTCGCTGGCCGTCGCTGCCCCCGAACGGCTGTTCTCGCTGACCACGCTGGGCGGAACGTTCCGCATCCAGCCCGGCAGCGTGGGCCAGCTGTTCTTCCCCGACTACGACGCCGCCCTCGGCTCCGGCGGCATGGCCGGCTTTGTGGCGGGCTGGGAACAACGGATCGGTGCGCCGCTGGACGCGCAGACCAAGGCGGCATTCCTGGCCAACGACGCCACGGCGCTGCGGGCCTATTTCCGGCAAACCGAGGCCGAAGAGGCCATCGCCGAATCCGCCGTGGCCGCCATCAGCATCCCCGCCCTGCTCCTGGCCGGAAGCCGGGACGCGGCACGGCTGGCCGATTCGCGCCGCGCTGCCGAACTGATGCCGCACGCAAAACTGGTGGAACTGCCCGGACGCAACCACGGCACCACGCTGGTCCCGGCCCAGCCTGTCCTGGACGAATGGCTGCCGTTCCTGGCCGGCGTCCGCGCCGGCAACTGACGCCTCGCAACTGACGGCGGGCAACTGGCGCCCCGCAACTGGCGCCCCCGTCCAACCCTGGGGTCAGTCACTGCCCGGGCGCAAGGGCGGCACAGCCGTGGCCGTCCCGCCTGCCTGCTGCAGCCCGGCGTCGTACGCGCCCAGCATGGCGGGGATCAAAGCCGCCGCGGCCCGCCGATAGCCCAGGCTTGAGGGATGGAAACCGTCGATCGCAAACATGTTGTGCGGGTCGGCCAGGAAGATTTGTCGCACCGCCCGGCCCAGGAGCACGGGGTGGGCACCGGCGGCCGCGGCCGCCTTGAACTGGGCCGTGGCCAGGCGGCGGGACATTTGCCCGCCAAATTCACGCAGCGGCGAGGGCAGCGAGGGCAGCGTGTCGAAATCGGGGACGGTGCCCACCACCACTTCGCTGCCGTTCGCCCGCAGCCGGAGCACCACCTCGCGCAATTCCTTGATGGACTCGGTCAGCGGCACATGGTTGGTGAGGTCGTTGCCGCCCACGATGATGACCGTGATGTCGGGGTCGAAGCCGTCCTCGAGCGAGTCGATCTGGGCGTTGATGGTGGAGCTCCTGGCGCCGACCACGGCAACGGTGCGCAATTCCACGGCCCGGTGCGCGTGATCCGACAACGCCACGGCCAGGTTGGCACCCAAGGTCGCGGACGCCGTCGCCGCGCCCAGGCTGTCGGCCACGGAATCACCGGCAACAACAAGGTGCACTGTGCTTCCCCATGCATGCCGGTACACGCGGTCGGCGTCCGGACCGCGGTCGCCGAGCCGGTGCCCCACGGTCTGCTGAGCCATGCGGCCCTCGGTGCGGAACAACAGCGCAACCCCGCCCACCGTCGCGGCCACGCTGGCCGCCACAATGGCCCCGGCCAGCCCGGCCCTGCGCAGTTGCATGACGTCCATGGTGAAATTATAGGCAGAGCGGACGTGTCCGGGGATTGGCCCGCGTTGAACGAAAACCCGCCGGAGCGGGTAACGTTTTATCCATGTCTGCCTCTGTTATGCCCAATCGCCCCTTTGGAACACTGGTGCCCGCCATGGTCACCCCCTTCACCGCCGACGGCGAAGTGGACTACAAGCAGGCGGCCGCGCTGGCCAACAAGCTGGTCGACGACGGCTGCGACGGCCTCGTCGTCACAGGCACCACCGGCGAAACCTCCACCCTGACGGACGAGGAAAACCTTGGCATGTTCGCCGCCGTCCTGGACGCCGTGGGAGACCGGGCCCGGGTCATTGCCGGCACCGGCACGAACGACACCCGCCACTCCATCAGCCTCTCCCAGCGCGCAGCAGCCCTGGGTGTCCACGGCCTGCTGATCGTCACCCCGTACTACAACAAGCCCAGCCAGGCCGGCATCCAGGCCCACTTTGAGGCCATTGCCGATTCCACCGAGCTGCCTGTCATGGTCTACGACATCCCCGGACGCGCAGGCGTTGCCATCAGCACCGAAACCATCATCAAGCTGGCCGACCACCCGCGCATCGTTGCGCTCAAGGACGCCAAGGCCGACTACTCCGAAACCACCCGCGTGCTTGCCAACACCGACCTCGACGTGTACTCGGGCGACGACGGGCTGACGCTGCCGCTGATGGCCGCCGGCGCCGTCGGGCTTGTCAGCGTCAGCGCCCACGTGGCACCGCGGGCATTCCGGGCACTCATCGATGCGGCCGCGGCCGGGG
>JBAUMA010000558.1:0-11711 GCA_049578485.1 Specibacter sp. | reverse complement strand
AGTTGGTAAGAATCATCATGCGCTTCTTTGCCGCCATCGGCAAGGGCGGGACGGAAATTACAGATCTGTAATTTCCGTCCCGCCCTTGCCGATGGCGGCAAAGAAGCGCATGATGATTCTTACCAACTCCCTCGGGAGACGGTACGAACACCAGAGATTCAGTGGCAGAACCGATTGATACATTGAGACACCGCCCACGGCGGTAAGCTCGTAAAATAAGGAACTGGAGGCCGGTGACGCGGCAGAAGGCACTGAAAGACCATGGAGTTCGTAGAAACCGCCAATTGTCACGAGGCGGCAAGAAAGTCGAAGCCCCACCAACGGCGAAACGCTGATGGGGCTTCCCCTTTGCCCAAAAACAGGGCCCTGAAGAACGCATGCTCCGGAAACCGGCGCCGACAACCCCCGCCGTTCCGTTCACCAACACTTCACTGCCTCGTTCCCGCCGGGTCCGCAGCCGGCCACGTTCACCGGACACGCTGGAGGCGTGAAGGTTGCCATAGTTGCTGAATCGTTTCTGCCCGAGATGAATGGGGTCACCCATTCCCTGCTGAAAATCCTCCAACATCTTAGACAGCGCGGCGACACCGTCCTGGTCATCGCCCCGTCCACCACCGGACACCACCCCGCGGTCGTCGAGGGTGCCAGGGTGGTGCGGCTGCCGGCCGTGCCCGTTACGGGATACCGCAACGTCCGGGTCGCCATCGGCGGAGTGCCCCGGGTCAAGGCGCTGCTGGCGGCGTTTGGACCGGACATTGTCCACGTCGCCTCGCCCTTTGTCCTCGGATGGCGTGGCGTGCGGGCGGCGGCCGAGCTGGGCATCCCCTCCGTGGCCATTTACCAAACCGACGTGCCCGGCTACGCCGCGAAATACGGCATGCCGTTCCTGGAGAACTGGGCCTGGACCCGGGTGGAGAACATCCACCTGGCCGCCTCCAAGACCCTTGCCCCGTCCTCGGACGCCGTGGCGCAGCTGCGCGGCCACGGAATTCCCAGGGTGGAACTCTGGCCCCGCGGGGTGGACACAAGCCGTTTCCATCCCGAAAAGCGCAGCCCGGCATTTCGCAAGATGGTGGCACCCAACGGCGAGAAGGTCATTGGCTATGTGGGCCGGCTGGCCTTGGAAAAACAGGTTGGGGACCTGCACGCGATTGCGGACATTCCGGGCACCCGGCTGGTGGTGATCGGCGACGGCCCCCAACGGCAGGCGCTGGAGGAAGCCCTGCCGCAGGCCCACTTCACCGGTTTCCTCGGCGGGGACGCACTCGCCCAAGCCATGGCCTCCCTGGACCTGTTCGTCCATCCGGGTGAACTGGAGACCTTCTGCCAGACCATCCAGGAGGCCATGGCCTCCGGCATACCCGTGGTGGCCACCGGCAAGGGCGTCCCGGTGGACCTGGTGGATTCCTCCCGCACCGGCTGGCTGTATCAACCCGGTGAACTGGACCAGTTGCGCGGCTACGTGGCGGACCTGGTGGGCGATGACGCCAAGCGGGCCGCGTTCGGGGCCGCCGCCTTTGCCACCGTCCAAGGCCGAACCTGGACGGCGGTTTGCGACCGGCTCCTGGAGCTCTACCGGGACACCATGGCAGAACACTCCCTGCACCACACTGCCCTGAAGGGGATCAAATGAAAATATCCGTTGTTGGCTGCGGCTATCTGGGCGCCGTCCACGCCGCCGCCCTGGCCTCGCTGGGCCACGAAGTGGTGGGTCTGGACACCGATGCCGCCAAAGTGGCCCAGTTGGCCCGCGGCATGGCCCCGTTCCACGAACCAGGACTTCCCGGGCTGCTGCAATCCGGGCATGACTCCGGCAGGCTCACTTTCACGAGCGAGCCGGGCAGGCTTGCCGGGGCCAGGGTGCATTTCATCTGCGTCGGCACCCCGCAGGCCAAGACCGGCAACGGCGCCGACCTTGACCAGCTGCACCAGGCAGTCAAGACCCTGCGTCCGCACCTGGCCGCCGACTCCCTGGTGGTGGGCAAATCGACCGTCCCGGTGGGAACGGCCGCCGGGGTGGAGGAGCTGTTGGACGGGACCGGGGCGGCGCTGGCCTGGAACCCGGAGTTCCTGCGGCAGGGCACGGCCGTAGCGGATTCGCTGATGCCGGACCGCCTGGTGTACGGGCTGCCGGGCGGGGACGGCGGCAAGGACGCCGGACAGATGCTCGACGCCGTCTACCGCCCCCTGCTGGAACGCGGCACACCCCGGATCGCCACTGACTACGCCACCGCCGAACTGATCAAGGTGGCCGCCAATGCGTTCCTCGCAGTGAAGCTCTCCTACATCAACGCCGTCGGCGAGTTTTGCGAACAGGCGGGAGCCGACGTCGTCGAACTTTCAGCGGCGCTGGGGCTCGACGCGCGCATTGGCGGGCGGTACTTGCAGGCCGGCGTCGGATTTGGCGGCGGATGCCTGCCCAAGGACCTGCGGTCGTTCCGGGTACAGGCGCAGGAACGTGGTGTGGAATCCCTCGACGAGCTCCTGTCCGTGGTGGACGGCATCAACGCCGACGCCCGGTACCGGGCCGCGGAGGCCGCGCTGCACATGTGCGGCGGCACCGTGGCGGGACGGCGCATTACGGTTTTGGGTGCCGCCTTCAAGCCGCACACCGACGACACCCGGGATTCGCCGGCGCTCGAGATTGCCCTTGCCCTGGCGTCCCAGGGTGCCAAGGTCACCGTCAGCGACCCGCAGGCCGTGGGAAGCGCCTGGTTGCAGTATCCGCAGCTGGACTTCCACCCCGACCCCATGGAGGCGCTGGCGGGGGCCGAGCTGACGATGCTGTTGACCGAGTGGCCCGAGTTCACGGCACTCGATCCGGCCGCCGTGGCTGCCGTGGTGCGGCGGACGGCGGTCTTGGATGGCCGCAATGCCCTGGACGCCAACGCCTGGCGGGCCGCGGGATGGGACTACCGCGGGATCGGCCGGCAACGCGAAGCCGCCCGGGCCGGAGTGTGAGCGCATTCCCATGAGGTACGTGGCCCTGGGGGATTCGTTCACCGAGGGCGTGGGGGACACCAACCAGCTCCTGCCCAACGGCGTGCGCGGCTGGGCCGACCGGGTTGCGGAAGGATTGGCCCGCGACCGGCCGGGGTGGGAATACGCCAACCTGGCCGTCAGGAGCAAGCGGCTGCGGCACATAGTGGCGGAACAGCTGGAGCCGGCACTGGAGATGGAGCCGACCCTGGTCACCCTCTATGCCGGCGGCAACGACATTATGGACTTCGGGACGCGCGTTTCGGAGCTGCTGGCCGACTACGAGGTGCTGGTGGCCCGGCTGGCCGGCACGGGTGCGCAACTGCTGCTGTTCACCGGCTACGACGTGGAGGTCTCCGCCGTCCTGTCACCGTTGCGGCGCAAGAACCACGCCTACAACGACGGCGTCCGCAGGATCGCGGCCCGGCACGGCGCCGTCGTGGTGGACTTTGCCACGTTCGACGCCTACCGGAACCCGCACTTTTGGTGCCCGGACCGGCTCCACATGTCCAAGGCCGGCCACAAATACATGGCCGGCCGCGTCCTGGACATCCTCGGCGTGCCCCACGACATCAAGCCCAAGGGCAAAAGGAAAGGTCCCGCCCCCAATCTGTTGGATTGGGGGCGGGACCAGCACCGGTGGATGGTGGACTGGGTCCTGCCGATGTTTGCCCGGAAACTGCGCGGCGTGACCCTGGGGGACACCCTGGCCCCGCGCTGGCCCGTGCCCGTGCGGGTTCCGCCCCGCAAGGGATTGCGGAAGCTCGCACGGGAGCAGGCGGGGCTTATGCCTGGACGGGCTCCTCGGCCGGGGCCAGAACGACGTCACTGACGGCCAAATCACCCTCGCCCACGGCCACCGTGAGTTCCAGCGCATTCGCTGCAGCCTTGAGGTCGCCGAGCCCGGCACGCAGCTGGGCTGCCTTTTCCTCGCCAGCGGTGACGGTGGCGGAGAGCACCTGGGTGCGCTGCTTGACCTTGGCCTCGGACTTGGCCTTGCGGATGCCGCTGAGCGCGTCCCCGACCGTGGCCAGCATGGCGGTGTCTCCGTCGTTGACCTCGACGGCGGTGGGCCACGGTGCGCGGTGAACTGAACCGGTGCGCCACCAGCCCCAGACTTCCTCCGTGGCAAACGGCAGGAACGGGGCAAACAGGCGCAGCAGCGAATCCAGCGTGGTGGCCAGGGCGGCCAGCACCGAGGCTTGCTGCGCTTCGCCGGCGGCACCGTAGGCGCGGTCCTTGATGAGTTCAACGTAGTCGTCGGTGAAGTTCCAGAAGAAGCTTTCGCTGATCTGCAACGCCTTGGCGTAGTCGTACTTCTCAAAGGCCGCGGTCGAGGAGCGGACGACGTCGGCCAGCTGGGCCAGCAGCGCACGGTCCAGCGGGTTGGTGATTGCGGAGGCATCGCCGGTCAGTACGTTGGCGTCGGTGGCGCCCAGGTTCAACACGAACTTGGAGGCGTTGAGCAGCTTGATGGCCAGGCGGCGGCCAATCTTCATCTGCGCAATTTCGTACGCCGTGTCGGCGCCGAGCTTGGCTGAGGCTGCCCAGTAGCGGACGGCGTCGGCGCCAAAGTCGTTGAGCACGTCGGTGGGGACCACCACGTTTCCCTTGGACTTGGACATCTTCTTGCGGTCCGGGTCAAGGATCCAGCCGGAGATGGCCGCGTGCTTCCACGGGGCGCTGCCCTGCAGGGCGTCGGCACGTACGGCGGAGGAGAAGAGCCAGGTGCGGATGATGTCGTGTCCCTGCGGGCGCAGGTCAAACGGGTACACCTTTCCGAAGAGGTCCTCGTCCACGCTCCAGCCGCCCACGATCTGCGGCGTCATGGAGGAGGTGGCCCAGGTGTCCAGGACGTCGGCGTCGCCCACGAAGCCGTTGGCTGCGTTGCGCTGCTCTTCCTTGTAGCCGGGCGCGGCGTCGGCGGCGGGGTCCACGGGGAGCATCTCACTGGTGGGCAGGATGGGGTTCTCGTAGTCCGGGTTGGCGTCGGCATCCAGCGGGTACCAGACGGGAACGGGCACGCCGAAGAAGCGCTGGCGGGAGACCAACCAGTCGCCGTTCAGGCCGGAGATCCAGTTTTCATAGCGGGAGCGCATGAACGACGGGTGGAAGTCGATCTCGTGGCCGCGCGCGATCAGGCGTTCGCGGCGGTCCTCGTCGCGGCCGCCGTTGCGGATGTACCACTGTCGTGAGGTGACAACTTCCAGGGGCTTGTCGCCCTTTTCAAAGAAGTTCACAGGGTGCATGATCTTCTTCGGCTCGCCGTCCAGCAGCTCGGCCGCCGTCAGCAGCTCAACGACGCCTTCCTTGGCGCTGAAAACCGTCTTGCCGGCAATGGCGGCGTAGTTGGCGCGGCCCTCGTCCGTGGTGATCCATTCGGGGGTTTCGCCAAGGATACGACCGTCGCGGCCTACAATGGCGCGGGTGGGCAGCTGGAGTTCGCGCCACCAAATGACGTCGGTCAGGTCGCCGAAGGTGCAGACCATGGCGATGCCGGAGCCCTTGTCGGCCTTGGCCAGGGCGTGGGGACGCACCTCAACCTCGACGCCGAACAGCGGCGAGGTGACCTTCTTGCCAAACAGCGGCTTGTAGCGCTCGTCATCGGGGTTGGCGACGAGTGCCGAGCAGGCAGCCAGGAGTTCCGGGCGCGTGGTTTCAATGTAGATCTTGGTGCCGTCTTCGGCGAAGAACGGGTACCGGTAGTAGGCGCCGGCAACTTCCCGGTCCTCGAGCTCGGCCTGGGCCACGGCGGTGCGGAACGTGACATCCCACAGGGTGGGGGCTTCGGCCATGTAGGCGTCGCCATTTTCCAGGTTGGCCAGGAAGCCGCGCTGGGACACTGCGCGGGAATGGTCATCGATCGTGCGGTACGTCAGGTCCCAGTCGACGGACAGGCCGAGGGTCTGGAACAGGTGCTCGAAGACTTTCTCGTCCTCAACGGCCAGCTCTTCACACAGCTCGATGAAGTTCTTGCGCGAGACCACGTCGAAGTCGCGCTGGTTCTTGGCCGGAGTGGCCGGGGGGCGGTAGCCGGCGTCGTAGGAGATGGCCGGATCGCAACGGACACCGTAGTAGTTCTGCACGCGGCGCTCCGTGGGCAGGCCGTTGTCGTCCCAGCCCATGGGGTAGAAGACGTTCTTGCCGTTCATGCGCTGGAAGCGTGCCAGCACGTCGGTCTGCGTGTAGGAGAACATGTGGCCCACATGCAGAGAACCGGATGCCGTGGGCGGGGGAGTGTCAATGGAGTACACCTGCTCACGGGTGGTCTCACGGTCAAACTTGTAGGTGCCCTCCTCGAGCCAGCGCTTGGTCAGTGACTCTTCGAGTCCCTCCAGGGCGGGCTTGTCGGGAACGTTGCTTGTGGTGGGTGCGGGCGTGTCTGTGCCCGGAATGTTGTCAGCCATGGCCCAATTCTTTCATGAGTTGCCGCGATCCGGGATTTGCACGCCGCCCAGCCGGCCGTTGATACGATGCCTGCAACAAATATTGCTGAAGGGATGGGGTTTGCCGATGGCACAAGAGGCATTGCAGCAGACGCAGGTGCTGGCCTGGGAACTTGCCGGACTGGCCTGCGCCGACGTTCTGCCAGAGCCTGAAAGCTCGGACTACTGTGCCCACACGCTGACCCTGGGTGGCCGGTCCGCGGCTTTCCGCGTCGGCAAGATAACGCCCACCAAGGCCGGGCACTTTGTCACGCTCTGGGTGCGTTCGAAGGAGGGGCCGATCAGGCCCTTTGACGCGTCCGACGGCGTGCAACTGTTCATCGTCAATGTCACCGAAGGCGGGCGCCGGGGACTCTTTGTGTTTCCCGCTGCCGAATTGGCCGGCCGGGGCGTCATGAGCCTGGACGGCAAGGGCGGCAAGCGGGCCATCCGCGTCTACGCGCCCTGGGTTGAAACCGCCAGCGCGCAGGCGTCGAAAACCCAGGCCTGGCAGTTGCAGCACTTCCTGCACGTGGCCCCTGGGCCCGTGGACCCGGTCCGTGCCAGGGAATTGTTCGCCGCCTGACGCTGCTTATGCGCGGAACTCGTGGCGGCTCCGGCGCATAAACAGCCATGCGTCGAACTCACGGCGAATTCATCGCATAAATTTATTCGACCGACCTTAGACGCACAACTAACTGCGGCTCCGGCGCATAAATACGCTCGACCGAGCTTATGCGCACTACCCACGGCGGGAATTGCGCATAAGCTCACGGGTGTCGGGGATGGGCGGGTCTAAGCTGCCTGCATGGGCACTGTGCGGATTTTGCGGGTATATGAGGACCCCCAACCGGGTGAATACCGGGTTTTGGTGGACAGGTTGTGGTCCCGCGGGGTGAAAAAGGACCGGGTCGACGTGTGGCTCAAGGACGTGGCGCCAAGTGCCGGCGTCCGCACCGCCTTTGACCACGTGGCGGAACGTTTTGAGGCCTTCGTGCGCGACTACACCGCCGAACTGGAGAACAACCCCGCCGTGGGAGAGCTGCGCGACATCGTCGCGGGCCACGAAAAGGTGGTGCTGCTCTATGGCGCGAAGGACACAGTACAAAACCAGGCGGCCGTCCTGCTGGGCTTCCTCAACAGTGGGCCCGCCACGCTAGATTAGTTGCATGAGTGAAAACACCCCCACCTCTTTCCAGTATGCCGTCGTGACCGGAGCCAGCACGGGCATCGGCGAGGCGATTGTCCGCAAGCTCCGCGCCGACGGCTGGCACGTGGTCGCCGTCGCCCGCCGCGCGGACCGCCTCGCAAAACTCGCCGAGGAAACCGGCGCCCTGGCCTTTGCCGCTGACGTGACGAAGGATGAGGACGTCGCCGCCCTGGCCAGCTTCGTTGCCGAGCACGGCGGCTTGGACACCCTGATCAACGTTGCCGGCGGGGCCCGCGGCGCGGACAGGATTGGCGAAGCCTCGGCGGAGGACTGGGACTGGATGTTCCAGGTCAACGTGATGGGCACCCTGAAAATGACCCAGGCGTTCCTGCCCGCCCTCCGGGTTCACCGCCAGGGAACAGTGCTGAACCTGACGTCCACCGCCGGTCTTGCCGCCTACGAAACCGGTGGCGGGTACAACGCCGCCAAGTTCGCCCAGCACGCCATGACCAATGCGCTGCGCCTGGAAGAAGTGGAAAACAACCTGCGCGTGATCGAGGTTGCCCCGGGCCTGGTCAAGACCGAGGAATTCGCGCTCAACCGCCTTGGGGGAGATGCCGAAGCGGCGGCCAAGGTGTATGCCGGCGTGGACCAGCCGCTCACTCCCGGTGACGTGGCCGAGGTGGTCAGTTACGCCGTCGGGCTTCCGCACCACATCAACCTTGACCAAATTGTGGTCCGTCCCGTAGCGCAGGCCGCCAACCACAAGCTGGTCCGCCAGGCCTAGGGTACGCAGGACTCCTGCGTCGAGTTCCGTTCCAACGGTGCGCCATTTTGAAAGTGGCGCACCGTTGTCTGTGAACTCGACGCAGGAATCGCCGGGGTGCACCAGCCCCGCGCATCCCGTAGACTTGCGGACAAAGCGTTGACCCGGCCATCACCGGTGAGCTTCCGGAAGAACACGCCCCCCTACAGGACGCCAGTAGAACCGGACGGGTAAGCCCGTCACAGCAGTTAATGAGCGGCCGCACCTGTCACCAGGGGCGGTAAGCGAGGTGGTACCGCGGCGCAAGCCGTCCTTGCATCCTGACACGAACGCCAACCACCAGGATGATGTGATGACCCACTTCCCGAAGGCAACCGCAGCCACCGGCCTGCACGCCGACTCCCACCATGTTCCCGCCTCCGTGAGTTTCCCGAAGGTGGAGGAACTCGTCCTGAAGTACTGGGCGGAGGATGACACGTTCCAGGCCAGCATCGACGCCCGCGAGGCCGGCACGGACGGCTCCAACGAGTTTGTGTTCTATGACGGCCCTCCCTTCGCCAACGGCCTGCCCCACTACGGTCACCTGCTGACCGGCTACGCCAAGGACTTGGTGGCCCGCTACCAGACCCAGCGCGGGCGCCGGGTGGAGCGCCGCTTCGGCTGGGACACGCACGGATTGCCCGCCGAGCTGGAAGCCATGAAGCAGCTGGGCATGACGGACAAGGCCCAGATCGAGGCCATGGGCATCGACAAGTTCAATGACGCCTGCCGCTCCTCCGTCATGAAATACGCCGGCGAATGGCAGGAGTACGTCACCCGCCAGGCCCGCTGGGTCGACTTCGACCACGACTACAAGACACTCAACGTCGAGTACATGGAATCGGTGCTCTGGGCGTTCAAGCAGCTGCACACCAAGGGGCTCACCTACAACGGCTACCGTGTGCTGCCCTACTGCTGGAAGGATGAGACGCCCCTCTCCAACCACGAGCTGCGCATGGACGAGGACGTCTACAAGGACCGCCAGGACCAGACCGTCACGGTGACCTTCCCGATCCTGCCCGGCGAGAGCGCCGTTTCGCAGGCGTTGGCCGGCGTGAGCGCCATCGCCTGGACCACTACGCCCTGGACCCTGCCCACCAACCAGGCCCTCGCCGTCGGGCCCGCCGTGAGCTACGCCGTCGTGCCCGTGGGACCCAACGGCTCCAGCGTCCCCAGCCCCTCCCCAATCTCGCAAGCTCGGCCGGGGACCCCTGGGGCCGTGGGCCCAGTCTCGACTGGAGTTACTGCCGGGAAGTTCCTGCTGGCCGCCGACCTGGTCGGTTCCTACGCCAAGGATCTCGGGTACGACGACGCCGCTGCCGCGGTTGCCGCCGTCACGGCCAGCTACGCGGGCTCCGAGCTTGAGGGCCTGAAGTACGAGCCGCTGTGGGACTACTTTGCCGACGACGAGAAGTACGGCACCGCCAAGTCCTGGCAGTTCCTGTTGGCCGACTATGTGACCACCACCGACGGTACGGGCATCGTGCACCAGGCGCCCGCCTACGGTGAAGAGGACCAAAAGGTGTGCGAGCAGTACGGCATCCCCGTGGTCCTCTCGGTTGACGAGGGCGCGAAGTTCCTGCCCCTGTTCGAGGGTGGGCCGCTGAACGAGATCGCCGGCGTGCAGGTCTTTGACGCCAACAAGACCATCACCAAGGTGGTTCGCGACGCCGGCCGCCTGGTCCGGCAAGCCAGCTACGTGCACAGCTACCCGCACTGCTGGCGCTGCCGCACGCCCCTGATCTACCGCGCCATCTCCTCCTGGTACGTGGAAGTCACCGCGTTCAAGGACCGCATGACCGAGTTGAACCAGGACATCAACTGGATCCCCGGCAACGTCAAGGACGGCCAGTTCGGCAAGTGGCTGGCCAACGCCCGCGACTGGTCCATCAGCCGCAACCGCTACTGGGGCAGCCCCATCCCGGTGTGGCAGTCCGACGACCCCGAATACCCGCGCACCGACGTGTACGGCTCCCTCGAGGAAATGCGGGCCGACTTTGGCCGCCTGCCGTTGAACAACGACGGCGAGGTGGACCTGCACCGCCCGTTCATCGACGAGCTCACACGGCCCAACCCGGACGACCCCACCGGCAAGTCCACCATGCACCGTGTGGAGGACGTCCTTGACGTGTGGTTCGACTCCGGCTCCATGCCGTACGCCCAGGTGCACTACCCGTTCGAGAACCAGGAGTGGTTCGACACCCACAACCCGGCCGACTTCATCGTCGAGTACATCGGGCAGACCCGCGGCTGGTTCTACATGCTGCACATCCTCTCCACGGCCCTCTTTGACCGCCCGGCGTTCCGCAACGTGATCAGCCACGGCATCGTGCTCGGCTCCGACGGCCAAAAGATGTCCAAGTCCCTGCGCAACTACCCTGATGTCTCCGAGGTCCTGGACCGCGACGGCTCCGACGCCATGCGCTGGTTCCTGATGTCCAGCCCCATCCTCCGTGGCGGGAACCTGGTGGTCACCGAGCAAGGCATCCGCGACGGTGTCCGCCAGGTCATCCTGCCGCTGTGGAACGTGTACAGCTTCTTCACCCTGTACGCCAACACGGCCAACTCCGGCAAGGGCTACGACGCCGAACTCCGCTACGTCGGCTACACCGACCCCATGGACGAGTACCTGCTGGCCAACACCGGCGAGCTGGTTCGAGAGATGACGGCCAAGCTTGACGACTACGATGTCTCCGGTGCCTGCGATTCGCTGCGCAGCTACCTGGACATGCTCACCAACTGGTATGTCCGGCGCAGCCGCGGCCGCTTCTTCGACGAGAACACCGACGCCTTCGACGCCCTCTACACGGCCCTGGAAACCATATGCCGCGTGGCAGCCCCGCTGCTGCCGCTGCTGACCGAGGAAATCTGGCGTGGACTCACCGGCGGCCGCTCGGTGCACCTGACAGACTGGCCCAACGCCGATCTGTTCGTGCCCAACGCCGCCCTCGTGGAGCAGATGGACAGGGTCCAGCAGATCTGCTCGACCGGTTCCAGCCTGCGCAAGGCCGCCAAGCTGCGCGTCCGCCTGCCGTTGGCCGAACTGACCGTGGTGGCCCCGAACGCCGCCGCGCTCAACGGCGGCGCCGAGGTGGTGGCCGAGGAGCTGAACATCCGCAACGTCCGCTTCGTGGATGCCGCGGACGCCTCGCCCGAGGAGTTCGGCATCTCCTCTAAACTGGTGGTCAACGCCCGGGCGGCCGGCCCCCGCCTGGGCAAGAATGTCCAGCAGGCCATCAAGGGCTCCAAGAGCGGCGACTGGTCCGTCACCGACGGTGTTGTCACCGCGGGCGGACTCGTGCTGGAACCGGCCGAATACACGCTGGAAACCGTGGTGGCGGAGGCCTCCGAC
>JBAUMA010000557.1:0-2157 GCA_049578485.1 Specibacter sp. | reverse complement strand
ATGAAATGCTGGAACAATCCGGCCAATTCTCGATACTGACGAAAACCCAGGGCAAAGTTCACCGGCTCCAGTGCGTGGCATCCGGTTGCCCAACCCAGGGGGCTCGACCCGCTTGGGGCTCGGGTCTCGAGTCTCGACAAGCTCGACCACCGCCGGCCCAACCTCCCTAGTACTTGAAGTTCATCACCGTAACTGTGCCTGCGGTCAGCGGGAACGTCTGGGTTTGCTTCCCAGGCTTGAAGCCCATGGGAGCCGGCCGTTTGTCTGAGGACACCGGGGCTGCGCCTTGTCCGTCGATCTGTGTACTGTCCTCGCCCGAGTAGCTGGCACCAGTCATCTGTGTCATGGTGGCCGTGGCCGGAATGTTGGGCAGCTTCAGAGTGACCTTCGTCTGTGCTGCCGTCTCCGGGTTGTTCTCATTGATCAGGACAACAGTGGTGCTGCCATCGGCCTGCTGGAGGGCGTATGAATAGGCCAGCCCGCCGCCGTCGTTCTGCAGTTTGAGGAACTCTCCCCCACCAATGGTGCCAACCATCGACAACCCGAAGTAGTTGGCTCGCGGCTGCATTTCGCCGGTGGGCTGGAGGTAGGCACCGTCGAAGCACACCACGGACATGGGCGGTCCACCCGTGCACGTGATGAGTGAACTATGGAAGTCCAGTTGGCTCACCCCAATTTGGGCTGAACCAAGTGCATAGTCGGCGCTCCACAATGCCGAGGCGTGAGTCTTGGTGGTCTCATTGCCGCCCAGACATGCGGAGATTCCCGTTTCATCAACCCACGTCGGCATATTTGCGGCGTTGCCCTTTTTCACAAACGAGGAGTGGTAGTTGGTGGAGCGGTCATGCATGTTCGGCGACATGAGGTTGGCCATGGTGGGCTGGTCCGCGGCGAGACCGGTGGTGCAGCCCGTCAGCGGATAGTTGTGGAAAGTGAGAACCTTTGCTTGCTTGATGTCCAAGTCAACCCAGGCCGAGGCCCAGTCTGCTGCATAGGTGCCAGGTCCGGAAATGGGGACGTTCGGTGCCACCTTGTACATGGCATCGGCATATGCCTTTGCTTCCTTGCCGAAGTCCTCTGCAGTGTATCCATTGGGGCGCAGTGCGTGGGAAAGAACTGCGTTGGGAGCAAAACCATTGGGTTCGTTGCCGATGGTGATGGCCACCAATCGCTTGCCAAAAATCTGTGCGCCATACTTGGCCAAGTCGGCCGCGCGCTCCGGGTCGTAGTCACCGAGGTTCACGGAGAGACTGATGTAGGCATCCGCTTTTTCCAGCAGGCCGTTGATGCGGGTCAGGTCATCCGGGCCGACTGCCTTGGCCGGGAGCGTCTTGGTTCCCACATAACCGGCAGGCAAGGCCTCGCCCGTGGAAGTCCAGAAGAAACGGCGATCCACCGAGTTGCCTCCGAAACGTAGAACCGGCTTGCCTAGTCCCCGCAGCGTGGCGACCACAGAATCGTTGTCACCGCTCAACAACGGGTCCGCCAAATCGGTGGACTCCAGCGAGAGCCCAATCTGGGTCGGACTCAGTTTGGTGCCCACTTTGTCACTGCTGATAGTCAGTGTTTGGGGGGATACGGCCGTTAACGGCGAACCGGCGGGCGGTCCGGCTTGCTTGTAGAAGTTGGTGACGGGCGCATAGCTGCGGGCGGGCGTCGGCGTCGCGGCAATCGTGGTTGCGGGTGCCTCCACGGCAACCGGATCGCTCAAGAACATTGGCGGGACAACAAACGCCGCAACTGCCAAAACCGCGACCGTGGCACCGCCTGAGACGATCCACGCTGCCTTCTTGCGAGACTTGCGATTCCTTGTCCTTGCGGGCAGCTGATTTTCTTCCGGCGACTCGGCCAAAGGTGCACTCCATGATTCGTGATGGCATACCGGTGGAATCCATCGTCCCCAGCGTTCTTCCACGCCAATGCGTGGTGGCACCCACCGGGCACCACTTGTCAGCTTACCAGCGCATCACTCAACAGGCATTTTGTGCGGTTCTGCACAGCTTGTTGCACCGGATTTCCGGCAGACTCAGCCCAGCCCTGCAGAGCTCAGGTACTTGCCCAGAGTATCGCTGCTCAGGGCTTTCCCAATGGCGGCGATGGCGGCCGGATCCTGGTTCACAATGGACTGCCCGTCGGCACTGGTGCCCGTGCCCAGGG
>JBAUMA010000556.1:0-2024 GCA_049578485.1 Specibacter sp. | reverse complement strand
CGATGTAGACGATCAGGGTCGGGATCACCGTGATGGTGGCACCGGCCGCCAACAAGTTGTAGTTGGACAGGAACGTCCCCTGCAGATTGTTGATGGCCGTGGTCACCGGGAGCCTGTCACCACTTTGGATGAACAGCAACGGCCAAAAATAGTCGTTGTAGATGAAGATGACCTGCAGCGTGGCCATGGCGGCCAGGGCCGGCCGGCACAGCGGCATGATGATGGACCAGTACTGGCGCCAGAGGCCTGCCCCGTCAACAAGCGCAGCCTCGGTCAAATCCGGGGAGAGCGCCTTCATGTAATTGGAGAGCACGAAGGTGCAAAAACCAATCTGGAAGGCGGTGTTGGCCAGGATCACCGACAAGTAGGTGTTGAGCAGGCTGCCGGAGTCGCTGACCCAGTACGGCAGCTGGAAGAGTCGGAACATTTGAAATAGTGGGGTGGCGAGGACTTGTGGCGGGAGTAGGTTGCCGGCGGTGAACATGATCAGCAGGGTGATGTTGAATTTCCAGCTCACCCGGCTGACCGCGAATGCCATCATGGAGCTGAAGAGCAGCACCAGGATGATGGTGGGAATGGTGATGATGAGCGAGTTCATGAAGTAGCGCGGGAACCCGCCTTGATTCCATGCCTGGATGAAGTTGTCGAAGTTGAAGGCCCCGCCAATGCTGAAGTAGCCGAACTTGTCGGTGTCGGCTTTGGGCCGCAACGCCGTGAACAAGGCCCAGCCGAGCGGAATCATCCACATGATGGCCATGACGGTCAGGAACAGGTGCGTGCCGTAGTGCGGTCTGGCGTGAGAACCGCCGTCGGCCTTGCTCCTTCTGATGCGAGTCGCGGAAGACATCAGAATTTCTCCTTCCGGAAGGTTCGGGACAGGTAAATAGTGATGGGAACCAGGGAAATGACGAGCAAGATGACGGCGAAGGCCGACCCGATGCCGATCGATTGCCCCTCTCCGATGAGGTAGGAGATGACCAGGGCGCTGATGAGTTCCAGGCCGTTGGTGCCCTTGTTGATGACCCAGACGACGTCGAAGGCACGCAGGGATTCGATGATGGTGATGACGACGATGACGATGTTGATCGGTGCCATGGCGGGGAAGACGATCCTAAAGAACGTCTGCCGGGCGTTGGCGCCGTCGAGCGAGGCGGCTTCCTTCAGTGAGGCGTCGACGCCCTTGAGTCCGGCCAAGTACAAGATCATGACGTAGCCGGCGTGCCGCCAGGTCGCGGCCACCATGGCAGCCCAGATGTTGACGTTTGAATCGCCGAACCAGTCGACGGCGTCAGGGGTGCCGGCTGTGCCGAGGAGAAAGTTCAGCAGGCCGTTGTCCTTTTGATAGAACAGCTGCCAGATAATGCCGATCAGGGCCAGGGACAACATGACCGGGACGAAGAAGATGCTCTGGTAGATCTTGGAGCCACGGATCTTTTGGTCGAGCAGCACGGCAAGTAGCAAGCCGATCGGGGTGGCGATGACCGCCAGGAACACGAGCCACAGAATGTTGTGCTGGACGGCTGGCCAGAACGCGGGGCTGTCATTGAAGACGTAGTGGTAGTTCGCCAGCCCGGCCGCCCGAATGTCGGCCAGCGAGAGCCCGTTCCAGCGCGTGAAGGACAGGAAAATTGAAAGCAGCGTGGGGATCCAGACGAAAGCAAGCTGGATCAAGGTAGGAACCCCGACCATAATACTTAGGACAATCTTGTCCCGGCGGGAAAGGCGCCGAACGCCACCGCGTTTGCGGGTTCCTCTAACGTTTGTGGCCGTAGTTGGCGCATCGACCCGAACAGCCGGTGGCGCATCGGTGGTGGAGCTCATAGGGAGTTCTTCCTCGGTTTGTTCAGTGTCCAAAGGGCATTGCCTAGTGCAGGGACCAGGCCTATGGCCAGGCCCCTGCACCGCGCGCCTGTTACTGGGCGGCGTAGAGCGCCTTGGCCTGTGATTCCATGTTTTTGACGTCGATGTTGCCGTCCTTGATGAAGCCCTGCAGGGCCGGGATCATCACGTTGTTGGCCATGGCG
>JBAUMA010000555.1:0-3214 GCA_049578485.1 Specibacter sp. | reverse complement strand
GGGTGGAATGGGCCACTTGGATTGTTAGGGTGGGCGCTATGACCGAGATTTCATCACCACCATCTGATAGCCCGGCCTTCGCACCCCGGCCGCCGGCATTGTCCATCCGCGGCCTGAGGAAGCACTTTGGCCCCAAGGTTGCCGTCAACGGGATCAACCTCGATGTCCCCTCCGGATCCTTTTACGGCCTGGTGGGCCCCAACGGCGCCGGCAAGACCACCTCGCTGTCCATGGCCACGGGCCTGCTGCGCCCGGACGCCGGCGAAGTGTGGGTGCACGGCGTGTCCGTCTGGGAGCACCCCTTGGAGTCAAAGCGCCTGATGGGCCTGTTGCCCGACGGCGTGCGGCTCTTTGACCGCTTGACCGGCGAACAGCTCGTCACCTATGCGGGACTATTGCGTGGCATGGACAAGGAAACGGTGGCCGAGCGGGTCAGGGACCTGTTGGAAACACTTGACCTGGCCAAGGACGCCGGAACCTTGGTGGTGGACTACTCGGCCGGCATGACGAAGAAGATAGCCCTTGCCTCCGCACTGATCCATGCGCCCAAGCTGTT
This sequence comes from Specibacter sp., assembly GCA_049578485.1. Lineage (GTDB taxonomy): Bacteria > Actinomycetota > Actinomycetes > Actinomycetales > Micrococcaceae > Specibacter. The sequence goes on along the minus strand of JBAUMA010000555.1, from coordinate 2,658 downwards.
GGTCCTGGACGAGCCCTTCGAATCCGTGGACCCGGTGTCCGCGGCCAATATCCGCGACATCCTCCACGACTACGTTGATTCCGGCGGCACCGTGATTGTCTCGAGCCATGTCATGGACCTGGTCCAGCGCATGTGCGACCACGTTGCCGTCATTGCCGGCGGGAACGTCATGGCGGCCGGAACCGTTGACGACGTCCGCGGTGACGTGAGCCTGGAAGAGAAGTTCGTGGAGCTCGTGGGCGGACGCAACCAGACTGCGGGGTTGCAATGGTTGCGCACCTCCTAAGGCTGAAGATCGCGCTGTTGCGCAACTCCCTCAAACGCAGCCCCATGCAGGTGGTGGGGTTGATCCTGGGCGGGGTCTACGGCCTGGGCGTGCTGTTCGCGCTGGGAGTCGGCATGGTGGCGCTTGGCACCACGGATCCCGAAACGGTGGGGACGGTCATCACCCTGGCAGGTGCGGCCTTGTTCCTGGGGTGGTTGATCATTCCAGTGGTGACGGCGGGGCTGGACATGACGCTGGACCCGGCACGGTTCACCACCTACGCCATTCCCATGAAAACCCTGCTGACGGGCCTGGCCCTGTCCAGCTTCATCGGCGTCCCCGGCGCGGTCACGTTGCTGGCAGCGGCAGGTACAGCCGTCGCCTGGTGGCAGCACCCCTGGGGTGCGCTGGCCGCCGTTATATGTGGTGCGCTGGCCGCACTGACATGCATCCTGGCCTCCCGGGCCATTACGGCAGCAAGCGCCAGCCTGGCGTCGTCGCGAAAGTTCAAGGACTTCAGCGGCATTGTGCTGCTGGTGCCGCTGGTCTTCCTCGGTCCCATCATCAGCGGGGTCTCGGCCGGCGTCAACAACCTCACCCAGTACCTGCCGGCCCTGGCCAACACCTTGTCCTGGACGCCACTGGGCGCCATCTGGGCCGTGCCCGGCGAGCTGATGGCCGGGAACGTGGGCGCTGCGGGCCTGAAGTTCCTCATTGCCCTGGCCACCATGGCCGCACTTACCTGGATTTGGAAGGTCTGCCTGGCCAAGGCGTTGGTGACGCCCGCCTACGCAGGCTCCACCCGGCGTCGTGCCGGCAAGCTGGGCTTCTTCACCATGTACCCGGCCACCCCCACCGGCGCGGTTGCCGCACGGTGCCTGAGTTACTGGTTCCGGGACCCGCGCTACAGCGCCGGCCTGGTGATCTCCCCGCTCCTGCCGCTGGTCTTTGTTTTTGCCGGATCCCAGGCTGGGGGGACCAACATCCTGGGAGTGGCGCTGGGCTTGGGAGGAGCGCTGGCGGCATTCTTGCTGGTGTGGTCCATCTCCTCGGACATCTCCTACGACAACACGGCGTTCGCCCTGCACCTGGCCGCAGGAGTCTCCGGAGCGGCGGACCGCACGGGCCGGGCCATCGCTGCCGCCACCCTTGCCCTGCCGCTGGGCATCCTGTACTCGGTGGCGGGGGCAGCCCTGGGTGGCGGCTGGGCGCTGCTGCCGGCAACCTTGGCACTCACCATTGGTGTGGTGGGAAGCGGGGCCGGTCTCTCCAGCGTCTTCTCATCGCGCTTCACCATGAATGTGCCTTTGCCGGGGGAAAGCCCGCTGAAGTCCAAACCCGGCAACAACTTCTCCGCCGTGCTGGTGCAGATGGCCGGGTTCGCCGGGATTGCCGTGCTGCTCTTGCCGGAGATTGTCCTCAGCGCCATCGCCTTGGCCACCGGGCAACCGCTGTACGGCTGGATCTCTCTGGCAGTCGGCCTGGTCCTGGGTGCGGCCCTGCTGGCCATCGGCATCAGGGTCGGCGCACGCCAATGTAACGAGCGCGGACCCGAATTGTTGCTGGCCGTTTCGGCAGACCGCTGATAATCGCTAAGGTTAGGTCTAACGAGTTATTTTCGCCGGCAAAAGCGCCCTGTCCCGCCCCACCATCGGGGCCCGGATGGGGCGTTTTTGCAGGCACGACCATTCCGGCCGTCACAGCACCACCGGCACCGCAATGCCACGAAAGGAACGTGTTCCATGGAGGTCATCATCCTCCCCAGCAGCCAGGAAATCGGCGCCCTTGCCGCCGACGCCATCGAGGCGTTGGTGCGTAACAAGCCCAACGCCGTTCTTGGCCTGGCCACGGGCTCATCCCCATTGCCGATCTACAACGAACTGGCCCGCCGCCACGACGACGAAGCACTGAGCTTTGCCGGCGTCCAGGGTTTCGCGTTGGACGAGTACGTGGGCCTGCCGCTTGGCCACTATGAGTCCTACCGTGAAGTGATCCGCCGCGAGTTCACCAACCGCGTCGACGTTGCGGGGGACAACGTGCACGGTCCCGACGGCGCCGCTGAGGACATCCAGGGAGCTTGCGAGGCCTACGAGGACGCCATCAAGGCTGCCGGCGGCATCGACCTGCAGATCCTCGGGGTTGGCACGAACGGCCACATCGGCTTCAACGAGCCCGGTTCCTCGCTGGCCTCCCGGACCCGCATCAAGACCCTGGCAGAGCAGACCCGCCAGGACAACGCTCGCTTCTTTGACAACGTCGACCAGGTTCCGCACCACGTTGTCACCCAGGGCCTGGGCACCATCATGGACGCCCGCCACGTGGTGCTGGTGGCGTTTGGCGCCGGTAAGGCCGGCGCCGTGCGCGACTTTGTCGAAGGCCCCGTCTCGGCGTCC
>JBAUMA010000554.1:0-5913 GCA_049578485.1 Specibacter sp. | reverse complement strand
CCGTCGAGTACACCTGGCCGGTGGTGACGTTGGCGGAGCCTTCAAGGTTTTCATCCAGGAAGCGCTCATAGTGGCCAATGTCGAGGTCCGTTTCGGCGCCGTCGTCAGTGACGAAGACTTCACCGTGCTGGAAGGGATTCATTGTGCCAGGATCCACGTTAAGATAGGGATCGAGTTTTTGCATTGTGACCGAGAGGCCGCGTGCACGGAGCAGGTGACCGAGGCTGGAAGCCGTCAGTCCCTTACCGAGCGAGGACGCGACACCGCCGGTGACGAAGATGTGTTTGGTCGTCTTGGACTGACCACTGAACCGGGAATTTGATCGTTGCACCACGGAATTTGAGCCTATCATCTAATGAGCCAATATTGGTTCGCGGACGCCTGTGAGATGTACCGCCGAAACGTGTTCGCGCGTTCCTCCTACGGTGTCCCCCGCCGGGCGTCTGCCAACAATTCCTTGGCGTGGGCCTGCGCTGTCGCCGAATCCTCCTGTCCCGCCAGCATGCGGGCCAGTTCCCGCACCCGCTCCTCGTCATTCAACAACTTCACGTTGCTGGTGGTGATGCCGCCTCCTGAGGTTTTGCTCACAGAGCTCTTGGTGACAAGAATATGCTGGTCCGCAAAGGCTGCCACTTGGGGCAAGTGGGTGACCACCAGGACCTGCACATGCTGGGCCAACATGGCCAGCCGTCGCCCGATTTCGACGGCGGCCTTGCCACCCACGCCCGAGTCCACCTCGTCGAAGACAAAGGTGGGGACGGGGTCGACGGCGGCCAGCACCACTTCCAGCGCCAACATCACCCGGGAGAGCTCACCGCCGGAGGCCCCCTTGCCCAGCGGGCGCGGCGCCGAGCCGGCGTGCGGCTGGAGCAGGAAGGAAATCTCATCGGCGCCGTGGATGCCGCGTTCGGCGGCGGCCATGTCGATGACCAGTTTGGCATCCGGCATCGCCAGGGCCTTCAATTCGGCACTGACTTGCTTGGCGAGCTTGTCGGCGGCCAGGCGGCGCAGCCGGGTGACATCGGCAGCCAGGACCTCCAACTCCACCAGGGAGGCCGCGACCTCGGCCTCGAGCTTTTCGATGCGCCCGGAATCGTCGGTGAGTTCTTCCAGGCGTGCCCGGGCATTGTCCGCCCACACCAGGACCTCGTCGATGCTGGGCGCGTACTTGCGTACCAACACGCCGAGCTCGCCGCGGCGGTCCTCCACCTCGGAGAGCCGTCCCGGGCCCTCGGAGTCCAGGGACGTGGCATACCCGGCCAGGTCGCGCGCGATGTCGGCCAACAGGTAGCCCACCTCGGAGATCCGTTTTACGGTCTCGGCCAGTTCCTCATCAGACTCGGCCACGATTTCAAGCAGCCGCTTGGCGGTGTCCACGAGGGTCACGGCGTCGGGTCCGTCGCCGTAGTCCTCGGCAATCAACGCCTCGTGCGCGCCCAGGGAGGCCCGGCGCAGCTCTTCGACGTTGCCCAGCTTGACCGCCTCGGCCTTCAGCCGTTCGTCCTCGCCCTCCCGCGGGTCCACGGCGTCGATCTCAGCCAGGGCGGCCGTCAGGGATTCGGCTTCGCGCAACCGCTCCCGGCTGGAGGTGCGCAGGACTTCCAGTTCACTCCGGGCGGCCCTCCACCGTTCAAAGACGGCCCGGTACTTGCCCATGGCGGCCGGGAACTGTTTTTGTGCTTCGGCGGCAAACTTGTCCAATGCCTCACGCTGGGCCCCCGGGTTCTTGAGCCGGATCTGGTCCGACTGCCCGTGCACGGCCACCAGGGTCTCCCCCAGTTCGGTCAGCACGCCGATAGGTGCGCTGCGGCCGCCCACGTGGGCCCGGCTGCGGCCGTCGGCGCTGACCGTGCGGGCCAGGATCAGCTCGGCTCCGCCGTCGAACTCGTCAATGTCGGCCCCGGCCTCCTGGGCCCGGGCGAGGGCGGCATGCCCCTTGGGCAGGGTGAGCGTGGCCTCGGCGGAGGCGCTCTTGGCGCCGGTGCGCACGGCCCCGGCGTCGGCCCGGTTGCCCAGCAACAGACCGACGGCGGTCACCACCATGGTCTTTCCGGCACCGGTTTCGCCGCTGACGACGCTCAGGCCCGGGCCCAGCGGCAGCGTGGATTCGGAGATGACTCCGAGGTCGCGGATCCGTATTTCCTCAATCATGAAGTGGCGCAACCCCCTCAACGGTGTTGGTCGATTGCTCGTGTGTGACTGTCAGATCGGGCACCAGCGGTATGGGGCCTGTGTGAGGGCCGCCCAGCTGGGATTTGGGCTTGGGGTTCTTGATGATGGGCAGTTGCGAGGTGGGCGGCACTGCTTCCTCGATGGAGGGCCCGCGCCAGCCTTGGACGGGGAGCTCAAATTTGCGCACCAGGCGTTCGGAGAACGGGGACTGCTGGGTCCTGGCCAGCTTCACCGGCTTGTCCGATCGCGTGACCTCGATCCGGGCGCCAGGGAGCAGGTCCACTGTGCGGCGGCCATCGCACCAGATGACGCCGTAGGCGCCGTTGCGGGTGAGGACCTCCACGGCCAGGGTGGAAGTTGGCGCCACCACAAGCGGTTTGGCGAAGAGGGCGTGGGCGCTGATGGGCACCATGAGCAGTGCCTCCACTTCCGGCCAGACCACGGGGCCACCGGCGGAGAACGCATACGCGGTGGAGCCGGTGGGCGTGGCCATGACCACTCCGTCGCAGCCGAAGGAGCTCAACGGCCGGCCGTCGACCTCGGTGACCACCTCGATCATGCGTTCGCGGTTGCCTTTTTCCAGGGCCACCTCGTTCAGCGCCCAGGTGTGGGCAACCACCTTGCCCTTGACCCGGACCTTGACGTCCAGGGTCATGCGTTCCTCGACCGAGTATTTGCGGCGCACCACCCAGTCGACGGTTTGGATCAGGTCGGCGCGTTCGCTTTCGGCCAGGAATCCCACATGACCCAGGTTCACACCGAGCAGGGGAAGGTCGTGTTCGCGCACCAGTTCGGCGGCCCGCAGTATGGTGCCGTCCCCGCCCAGGACCATGACAAGTTCAATTTCAGCCAGGGAGACGTCTCCTCCCAGGATCTCCATGGTGACGTCGGCGACGCCCAGGTACCCGGTCATGTCGGCGAGTTCGTCGGCGTACATGACCGGGACAATGTTGTTGGCGTGAAGCTGCACGCACGCTTCCAGGGCGGCAATCATCGATTCCTCGCGCCCCGTGTGGGCAAGAATCAAGACGCGGCGTGTCATCGGCTGGGGCTTCCTCAATCTCGGGGCTAGGGCCAGAGCTGTGCCAGCAATTCTTCCACGGCACGGTCCTGTTCTTCGATCTTATGTGCCCGGGGTGACACTTCCCGGCTCGCCCACAGAAAATACTCCACATTTCCGTCCTGCCCAGGCAGGGGGCTGGCCCCCAGGCCGCGCAGTTGCAGGCCGTTCTCGACGGCGGACCGTGCCACCTGCCCCACGGCGCGCTTGCGCTCGTTGTCGCTTCCGACGACGCCGGTCCTGGCCAAGCGCTCCTTGCCCACCTCAAACTGGGGTTTGACCATCAACAGCAGGTCCCCGCCCGGGCGTGTCGCCAGCGTCAGTGGTGCCATGACCATGGTCAGGGAGATAAAGGACAAGTCGCAGACCGTTAGGTCGGCGGGGCCACCAATCTCCTCGGCCTGCATGTAGCGGATGTTGACGCCTTCGTGGACATCTACGCGGGGGTCGTTGCGCAACTCCTCCACGAGCTGGCCGTGGCCCACGTCAACCGCGGCTACGGAGGTGGCACCGTGGCGCAGGAGGACGTCGGTGAATCCACCGGTGGATGCGCCGGCGTCAAAGCAGCGTTTGCCGGCCACGGTGACCTGCGGGAACCAGCCGAGGGCCCCGGCGAGCTTGTGGCCGGCCCGTGAGACGTAGTCGGGTTCGCCGTCGTCGGAGACTTCAATGGCGGAGGACTCCGTCACGGGGAGGGCCGCCTTGGCGGCTGTGTTGCCGTCGACGCTGACGCGGCCGGCCTTGATGAGGGTGGCCGCCAGGGTGCGCGAGCGGGTCAGGCCACGGTTGACCAGTTCCTGGTCGAGCCGGGTCACGGTGTCCCTCCCGCCGTATGGGCTGAAGGGTCGTCGTCCAACTCACGCTGCAGTTCCTCCAACAAGCCGGAGTACAGGCCATTGTGTTCGGAGGTGGGCACGGTCGCCGCCGCGGCCGCCCGGGCAATGACGGCATCAACCGCCGCGTCCGCCGTTGGCACCGTGGAATCGCTTGAGGGTGCGTCGATGTCGCTCATTTGCTTGAGTCTTGCCATTCGATGGTTGGTTCGGTGACCGCGTACGCTTCGGGCACGGCGGCCCACCAGGCGGCACAGGCAGCGCGCCAGGCGTCGGTGTCTGCCGCGGTCCCGATGATGGTCAGCACATCGCCGGCCACGGTCGCGGAAGCGGCGCCACAGGTGACCTGCGCGCCGTCGAACACCAGCTCCGGGTAGGGCCGGTAGAAATCCTGCAGGGAATCGATGATGAAGGTGGGGCGTTCTGCGGTGCGGGCGGTCAGCGCCGTACCGCCGGAGTCGACACCGGTGAGCACCAGCGCTGTGGCCATGCCGGCGTTGTTGCCGCCGAGGATGTCGGTGTCCAAACGATCCCCCACCACCAACGGTGCCTCGGCGCCCAGGCGCACCGCCGCCGTGTGGAAGAGGGGCGCCTCGGGCTTGCCGGCCACCAGCGGGTCATGCCCGACGGCGGCCCGCACGGCAGCCACCAGCGTGCCGTTGCCGGGGGCGATCCCCCGGCCGCGCGGAATGGTCATGTCGGTGCTGGTGGCGATCCAGGCCGCACCGGCGTTGATGGCAAAGCCCGCCTCGGCCAAGTCCGACCAGCCCAGGTGCGGGTCAAAGCCCTGGATCACGACGTCGGGGGCGTCCTTGGCGCTCTCGACTGCCACCATGCCGACCAACTCAATCTCGTGTACCAGGGCCTTGCTCCCAATGACCAAAACCTTGCTGCCGGCAGGGAAATTCTCCGCCAACAGCGCGGCCCCGGCCTGGGCCGAACTGACCACCTGGTCGTCCTGGGCGGGGGCGCCAAGCTCGCGCAGATGCGCGGCCACCTGGGCCGGGGTGCGTGACGCGTTGTTCGTCACGTACCCCAGCGCAACGCCGTGGTCCGCCAGGCGGACCAGCGCATCGATGGCACCATCGATGGCGTTCGGCCCCGCGTAAACCACGCCGTCCAAATCCGCCAGAATTGCATCGAATCCGGACAGCATAGTTTCCCCTTGCAAGGTGTTAGTTCTCCTGCTGACCGTTGTCGGCGTCGCCATCGCGGTGATCGACGGCGTCGTCCTCGCGGTGGTCGAGCTTGTCGAGATCCAGCTCAGTCTCCGCACTGTCCTCGTCGGATTCGGCGTCGTCGGACTCAAAGTAGTCCGCCTCGGCGTCGTCCACTTCGGTCTCGTCGTGCTCGTTGACCGGTTCGGTCGACTCGGCGGCAACGGGCTGGACGGCGGGCGCCATGACGTCTGCCACGCGGGGACGCGGGCTGTCCAAGGGAATGTCCTCGTCGTCGCCAAGGTCAACGATGATCGAGTCGGTGCTGTCGTCCAGGCCCAGGGCTTCCTCGGCAACAAGTGCCTGACGCTCCCAGGTCTTGGCCTCGTCCTTGCGGCCGGCGGCGCGAAGCACCATGCCGTAGGCGCGGAACAGGCGCGGGCTGAAGGAGAACGCACGGTTGATGTCCAGCTGCGGGATTTCCAGCGCGGACAGGGCGGCGTCGAGCTCGCCAAGATCGCCGCGGGCACCGGACTCGACGATGGCAAGTTCAACCTTGCCGGCCGTGTCCAGGGTGGCGGCGTCCTCGGACTTGATCAGGTCAAGTGCCTTGTCGGGACGGCCCAGTCCGCGCTCACAGTCGGCCATGAGCGGCAGGTGGACGTTGGAGCCGCTGATGCGACGGTAGGTG
>JBAUMA010000553.1:0-8705 GCA_049578485.1 Specibacter sp. | reverse complement strand
CGACGCCGGCGACGACGATCTTCACGTCCTCGATCTTCTTTTCCACTACCTTGAGGGCGTTGCGGAGGGCGGCCAGGGTCACGATGGCCGTGCCGTGCTGGTCGTCGTGGAAGACGGGGATGTCGAGCTCGTCGCGCAGGCGCTTTTCAATTTCGAAGCAGCGGGGGGCCGCGATGTCTTCCAGGTTGATGCCGCCGTAGACCGGGGCCATGGCCTTGGCGATCATGATGATCTCCTCGGTGTCCTGGGTGTCCAGGCAGACCGGCCAGGCGTCGACGTTGGCAAACTGCTTGAACAGGGCCGCCTTGCCTTCCATGACCGGCAATGCCGCGGCCGGGCCGATGTTGCCCAGGCCGAGGACGGCCGAACCGTCGGTGAGTACGGCGATGGTGTTGCGCTTGATGGTCAGGTTGCGCGCTGCCTCGGGGTCTTCGGCGATGGCCATGCAGACGCGGGCGACGCCGGGGGTGTAGGCGCGGGAGAGGTCGTCACGGTTGCGCAGGGCCACCTTCGGGACAACTTCGAGCTTGCCGCCCAGGTGCATCAGGAAGGTCCTGTCCGAGACGTGCAGGACCTTCACGCCCTCCATGGCGTTGAGGGCGTCCTTGACGCGCTCGGCATGGGAGTCGTCGGTGGTGTTGGCGGTGATGTCGACGACGATGCTCTCGTGGCGGGATTCCGTCACGTCCAGGGCGGTGACTGCCGCGCCGGTTGCCGCTACTGCCGTGGCCAATTCGCTGGTGACGGTGAAGTTGGAGGGGGCGCTGACGCGCAGGGTGATCGAGTTGCCGGGACTGGGATTCGCCATTGAAATTCCTTCTCTACATGCCCGGGACGGGCGATCAACATGAACGATTGTTTTCGTATTATGGATATTATTATCTATCTGGTGGAAAAACAAGTCCGTTGGCCGGATGTCTGGAAAATTCCACATCGTGATGTATGTTGGAGATTGAAACATCGTTTTCACGATGTGGATAATATAGCTGATGGCGTGTCCTGCGCCGCGGAACCAGGAGTCATTGATATGGCAGCAAAAGCCAGTGGCGGCGTGCAATCTGTGGAGCGCGTGTTTGAACTGCTCGAACTTATTACCGATGCCGGCGGTGACGTGACCCTCAGCGAGCTGTCCGGTTCCACCGACCTGCCCCTGCCCACGATTCACAGGCTGTTGCGCACGCTCGTCTCTCTTGGTTACATCCGCCAGCTTCCCAATCGCCGTTACGCGCTCGGGCCCCGTCTCATCCGCCTGGGTGAGGGTGCCAACAGGCAGCTTGGCGCCCTGGCCCGGCCGCAGCTGAAGTCCCTCGTGGACCGCCTGGGGGAGACCGCCAACATGGCCGTCCTGGAATCGGACATGGTCATCTACATTGCCCAGGTTCCCTCCCCGCACTCCATGCGCATGTTCACCGAGGTGGGCCGCCGGGCCCACACCCACGACACCGGAGTGGGCAAGGCCCTCCTGGCCCAGCTGGACGATGACACCGTGCGCGGCATCATCGCCCGGCAGGGCATGCCCAAGCCCACGTCCAAGAGCATCGGCACCATCGAAGAGCTCCTGGCCGACCTTGAGCTGATCCGGGAGCGCGGCTACTCCATCGATGAGGAGGAGCAGGAGCTCGGCGTGCGATGCTTCGCCATGGCCGTCCCCAACTCACCCACGCCCACGGCCATTTCCGTTTCCGGACCCGTCACCCGGGTTGACACGGCGTTCGCCGACCGTGCGATCCCCATGTTGCGCCTGGCCGCGGAAGTCATTTCCGCGGAACTTAACGCCAACTGACCTTGCGCTTCGGCCGGGCCCCGTTTACGGGGCCCGGCCGATCTCTTTAACTGCCGTTCACGAGTTTTCGTGCGGCGCGGCTGTGCCGGGCGATCAGGCGCCCAAGGTCCAGGCCGGGGATGCGCCCGTCAATCACGCGCCACCGCCCACCGACCATGACCCTGTCCGCGCGGTCCGCGCCGCACAGCAGCAGGGCCGCCACGGGATCGTGCGCCCCGGAGAAGCGCAGCTCGTCCAGGGTGAACATGGCCAGGTCTGCCTGGCGGCCCGGCGCCAGCTCGCCCAAACTGTCACGGCCGAGTACTTTGGCCGAACCGCGGGTGGCCCAGCCCAGCGCCCGCTCGCACGTCACGGCGGCAGCGCCATAGCGCAGCCGTTGCAGATACAAGGCCTGCCGGGCCTCCAGGATCATGTTGGAGGCATCGTTCGACGCCGAGCCGTCCACTCCCAGCCCCACGGGCACTCCCGCGTCCTCCAGTTCCAGGACGCGCGCGGTCCCCGAGGCCAGGCGCATGTTGGATGTGGGGCAGTGGGCCACGCCGGTGCCGGCGGCACCCAGCCGGGCAATCTCGCCGTCGTCAAAGTGGATCCCGTGGCCCAGCCAGGTCCGCTCGGTCAGCCAGCCCACGCTGTCCAGGTAGTCGACAGTGCGCAAGCCGAACATCTCACGGCAGAAATCCTCCTCGTCGAGGGTCTCCGCCAGGTGTGTGTGCAGCCGGACGTCCAGCCGTTCGGCCAGGGCGGCACTTTGCTCCATGACCTCGCGGGTGACCGAAAAGGGCGAGCAGGGGGCCAGCGCAATCTGGATGACGGCGTCGTCGCCGCGTTCGTGGTACGCGTGGATGAGCCGTTCGCTGTCGGCCAGGATGACGTCAGGGTCCTGCACCGTGGATTGCGGCGGCAGGCCGCCGTCCTTCTCGCCCAGTGACATGGAGCCGCGGGTGAGGGTGGCCCGCATGCCCAGCTCCCGCACCACCTTGACCTGGATGTCGATGGCGTCTTCCAAGCCGTCCGGAAACAGGTAGTGGTGGTCCGCGGCCGTGGTGCAGCCCGAGAGCAGCAATTCCGCCAATGCCACCGTGGTGCCCAGTTCCAGGTCCTCCGGCGTCAGTCGCGCCCACACCGGGTAAAGGTTCTTCAGCCACGGGAACAATTCGGCGTTGGCCACCGGTGCCCAGGCTCGGGTGAGGGTCTGGTAAAAGTGGTGGTGCGTGTTGACCAGGCCCGGCGTGAGGACGTGCCGGGCGGCGTCGAACACCTCGTCGCAGGGACGTGAGGGGCTCTTGCCGGCGCCGATGATTTCGGCGATGGTGCCGCCGGCAACGACGATGCCGCCGGAAGCGTCCAACCCGTTCGCCGTGAAGGCGGCCAGGGGGTTCTTGATCCAGAGCCGGTGTGGTGGGGGAGCTTTTTGCATGGTGGATTCCTTTGCAGTGGGGGGGTGGCATGCACCCCCGGCTCCGGCCCACAAAAAGAGCCGGCACCACGGGGGTGCCAGCTCAGTGTTGCCCTGTCTGCTGATCCAGGCGGGCCCGGCAGTGCGGACCCAGCAACCATCTTGTGCCCCGCCGCGCAAGAAGTCAATGGCCCACCCGTGTTTCATGATGTGAAATTATGTTTCCAAAAACTGTTGCCTACGTCACATCCGAGTGCTAATGTCATCATCATGTCTATGGCGGGCGCCCTCAAGGGCCGCTATCTACCGGGCGTATCTTGTCGTAAAAACCAAGTGCAAACCGGAACCCAGGATGCCTCTCGGCACCCGCATGACACGAGTTGCCGGTTGCTCCCAGTGCCAAGGAAGTCACTATGAACAACAACAGCCCCCACCATTTGGCCCAGGCCATCGACCTGGCCACGGCCAACGTCCTGAACAACGGCGGGCCCTTCGGCGCCGTCGTCGTCACGGCAGACGGCCAGGCCTACGAAGGCATCAACCGGGTCACGGCCAACAACGACCCCACGGCGCATGCCGAGGTGACGGCCATCCGCAACGCCTGCTCCCAGCAGGGCACCTTCGATCTGAGCGGCGCGGTCCTGTACACCAGCTGCGAACCCTGCCCCATGTGCCTGGCCTCGGCCCTGTGGGCAAGGGTGGACCGAGTCTACTTTGCCGCAGACCGCCACGACGCCGCCCGCGCCGGATTCGATGACGCCGTCTTCTACGACTACTTCGACACCCCTGTGGACCAGCGCAGCATGCCGGTGCGCCAACTCGCCCCGGGCGAAGCCGACCCCCTGGATCCGTTCAACACCTGGACGGCACTCGACACCCGGATTGACTACTAGGGCGGGCGGGAGCAGACATGTCACTTCTGAACCGGACGGGAAAAGACCAAGTGTCCTCCGAAAACGCCGAACAAGCAGCGAACAAGCGCGGCTTCGCACACTCCATCGACCGCTACTTTGAGATCAGTGCACGCGGCTCCAATGTCCTGCGCGAGTTTCGCGGCGGCCTGGCCACGTTCTTTGCCATGTGCTACATCGTGGTGTTGAACCCCTTGATCCTCAGCGCGCCGGACGGTTCCGGCCTCACCTTGGGCATACCCCAGGTGGCCGCCGTCACCGCCGTCGTCGCCGGCGTCACCACGATCGTCATGGGAGCCTGGGCCAAATACCCCTTTGCCCTCGCCGCCGGGCTGGGCGTGAACGCCTTTGTCTCGGCCACCATCGCCACCACTAAGGACCTCACCTGGCCGGAGGTCATGGGCCTGGTGCTCATCGCCGGCATTGTGATGTTCGTACTGGTCATCTCCGGGCTTCGGGAGGCGGTCATGCGGGCCGTACCGGCCGGGCTCAAAACCGCCATTGTGGTGGGGATCGGCTTGTTCATCGCCATTATCGGGCTGGTCAACGCCGGATTTGTCCGCCGCATCCCGGACGCCGCACACACCACGGTGCCGCTTCAGCTGGGCCAGGACGGGAAACTGCTGGGCTGGCCAACGCTGGTGTTCATCTTCGGGCTGGTGCTGACCATCATTCTGGTGGTGCGCAAGGTCAAGGGCGGGATCCTGATCGGCATCGTCGCCTCCACCCTGTTCGCCATGGGCCTGCAACTTTTCACGCACACGGCCTCGGGCCAAAATGATCCTTCCGGCTGGTCCCTCATGGTCCCCGCCGTGCCCGGCAAGGTCTTTTCCCTGCCGGACCTGTCCCTGATCGGCAAGGTGGACATGTTTGGCGCCTTCGTCCATTTGGGCATCATGTCCGCCCTGTTGCTGACGTTCACGATCCTGCTCAGCGTGTTTTTTGACGCCATGGGCACCATGACGGGCCTGGCCAGCGAGGCCGGGCTGGTGGACGAGAACAACAACATGAAGAACGCCAACCGGGTGCTGCTCGTCGACGCGGCCGGTTCCATCGCCGGCGGCTTTGGCTCCGTCTCCGCCAACGAGATCTTCGTCGAGTCCGCGGCCGGCATTGCCGAGGGCGCACGCACCGGGCTGGCGAGCATCGTCACGGGAACGTTGTTCCTGCTGGCGGCCTTCTTTGCCCCGCTCGTGGCCATTGTGCCGTTCGAGGCCGTGGCTCCGGCCCTGGTGATCGTCGGCTTTATGATGGCATCGCAAGTCCGCAAGGTCGACTGGGACGACTATGGCATCTCCATCCCCGCCTTCCTGACGTTCATCCTGATGCCGTTCACGTACTCGATCGCGAACGGCCTCGGCGCCGGGTTCATCGCGTACGTGATCATCCGCAGCGTGCAGGGGCGGGCCCGGGAAGTGCATCCACTCATGTGGGGTGTTGCCGTCGCGTTTGTCGTCTACTTCGGCATGGGACCCATCCAGCAGATCCTGGGGATCGGCTAGCAACAGCATCGGCTAGCACCCGCATTCACCAACCATGTGCCGGGCCCCGCCACCATGCCGGGCCCGGCGCCGGCCCTGGCGCGGCCAAAACCGCCGAGAGAGGAGAGAAAAATGTTGGAATTACTGGCGGCCATGGCTGCGTGGCCACCCCTGCGGAGCGGACGACAGATCGCCGCCGCCACCATTGTGCACGTCGCCGGCTCGGCCCCGAGCCCCGTGGGGACCACCATGCTGGTCTCGGACCGCGGCGAGGTGCTCGGTAGCCTGTCCGGCGGCTGTGTGGAAGGCGCCGTCGTGGAGGCCGCCCGGGAGGCCCTGGTCACGGGACTCCCGCAGCGGAACCGCTTTTGTTACACCGATGAGGACGCCTTCGCCGTCGGGCTGACATGCGGCGGCACCATCGAGGTGAACGTCCAGCCCCTGTTCCCGGGAGAGCTTGCCGGCGCCGTCATGCCCGACGGCGGCACCCCCGGCGCCGTGGTGAACCGGCTCAGTCCCGGCGCTGCGCATGGCCCGTCTGTGCTCTTTTCGACGGATAAGACCTCCTGGGGCACGGACACCTTTCAAGCCGCGTTGGCACTCCTGCTTGCCGACGACGCCGGCCACCAACCGTCCGCGGACCACACGCGTGCCGTCGCGCTGCGGCTTCAGGTACTCGCCTCCTCCGGCGGAACCTCGATCCTGGAACTGGGCGGCACGGGGGAGTGGTGCGGGCTTGCCGCCACAACCCTGTTGGTTGAAAGCAGGCAGCCGCCGCCCAGGTTCCTGATTTTCGGCGCCAACGACTTCGGCGAAGCCACGATGCACCAAGCCTCCCTGCTGGGCTACGCGGTGACCCTGTGCGACCCCCGTCCGGCGTTTGCCGCCCAGGCCCGTTTTGCCGCCGCCGACGAGGTGTCCACCGCCTGGCCGCACCGCTACCTGCGCGAGGAGGACCGGGCGGGGCGGTTGGATGGGCGCACCGTGGTGTGCGTGCTGGCCCACGACCCCAAGTTCGAGATCCCGCTGCTGGAACTCGCCCTGACCCTGGACGTGGCCTACGTCGGCGCCTTGGGCTCCCGGCTCAGCCATGCCAGGAGGATCGACGCCTTGCTGGAAAAAGGGGTGCCGGCGGAACTGCTGGCCACGCTCCACTCGCCCATTGGCCTGGACCTGGGTGCCGGCTCACCGGCCGAGGTGGCCGTCTCCATTGCCGCCGGCGTCATTGCACACCGCACCGGACGCTCCGCCGCCGCCCAGCTCAGTCACGGCAGCGGCGCCATCCACGCAACACCGAAAGCCCGGGCTGCCGCACCCGAGCCCCTGCACGCCTGATGTGCCCCACCCATCGAAACACCACCTCCAGGAACACACCATGGACATGAACACCATCGAGACATTGGTCCCCGCAGCGGACCCCAACACCTGGCGCCCCGGGGACGCCTGGCTGGCCGGGGGAACCGTGCTGTTTTCCTACGGCAGCACCACCCTGCGCCGGCTGCTGGACATCACCGGGGCCGGATGGGAACCCATCACCGTCACCGGTGACGGCCTGGAACTGGCAGCCACCTGCAAGGTTGGCGAGCTCTATGCCTTGCCCGGCCGCCCGGGACTGCCCGCCGCCTGGACCGCCCTGGAACTGGTGCGCCAGTGCTGCGACTCCTTTGTCGCTTCCTGGAAGATCTGGAACGTCTCCACGGTGGGCGGCAACATCTGCACGGCCCTTCCCGCCGGCCCCATGATCTCCCTCTGCGCAGCCCTCGACGGCGTCGCCACGATCCTGGAACCCGGCGGCGTCAGCCGGCAGGTTCCCGTGGCCGGGCTGGTGGTGGGCAACGCCCGCACCAGTCTGGCCCCCGGCGAACTCCTGCGCAGCATCCACCTGCCCGCATCCGCGCTGGCCTCCCGCGTGGCGTTCCGCCGGCTCTCGCTGAGCAACCTGGGCCGTTCCGGCGTCCTGGTGATCGGCCGCTTGGGCCACGACGGCGAACTCGTCATCACCGTGACCGCGTCCACCAAACGCCCTGTCCAGTTGCGCTTTCCGGGTGCCGGGCCGGAGTGCCCGGGCGCCGCGGAGTTGCGCCACGCCATTGACGCCGCCATCCCGGCGGAGCTCTACCACGACGACATCCACGGGCTTCCACAGTGGCGCAGGGACATGAGTTACCGGCTTGCCGAGGAGATCCGAGCCGAACTGCTCGACGCCCCGCCAGCCCCCACCACCAGTGAAAGGGCCTGAACCATGGCCATCGACATCAACGGCACACCCCACGCCAACGAACCCCGACCCGGCCAATGCCTGCGCACGTACCTCCGCGAGGAGGGCATGCTGGGCGTGAAGAAGGGTTGCGACGGCGGCGACTGCGGCGCCTGCACCGTCCACGTTGACGGCCAGCCGGTGCATAGCTGCATCTACCCGGCCGTGCGTGCCGGGGGGAAGTCCGTCACCACGGTGGAGGGACTTGCCGACAACGGCACGCTGCACCCCATGCAGGAACAGTTCCTGGCCGCGCAGGGCTTTCAGTGCGGCTTCTGCACCGCCGGCATGCTCATGACCGCGGCCGCCCTGGACGACGCCCACAAGGAAAACCTTCCCCGCAGCCTGAAGGGCAACCTGTGCCGCTGCACCGGATACCGGGCCATCGAGGACGCTGTTCGGGGTGTCTCCACCGAGGACGCGCATGCCTGCAGCCACGGCCATGGGAACCCTGCCGCAACAGGCCAGCTCGGTGCCAACACGGGTGCTCCGGCGGGGCCCGCCGTGGTGACCGGCACGGCCCGGTACACCCTCGACGTGGACCCTGACGACTACCCGGGCCTGCTGCACATGAAGCTTGTGCGTTCCCCGCACGCCCACGCCCGGATCATCTCGATTGACAGCTCCGCGGCCCTCCGGCTGCCCGGGGTGCGGGCGGTCTTCACCCACGAGGACTCCCCGGGGCAGCTGTTCTCCACCGCCCAGCATGAGCTCTACACGGATGACCCCGACGACACCCGCGTGCTTGATTCGGTGGTGCGGTTCATGGGCCAGCGCGTTGCCGCCGTCGTGGCCGATTCGGTGCACGAGGCCGAGGCGGGCGTGCGCGCCGTCGTCGTGGAGTATGAAGTGCTGCCCGCCGTCATTGATCCGGGGC
>JBAUMA010000552.1:0-2042 GCA_049578485.1 Specibacter sp. | reverse complement strand
GTGCAATGACGTCGTGGTAGAGCGGCCAGAGGGTGGAGTTGGAGAATCCCTCGTAATACAGCTCAACTTCTTCGCTGGAGAGGGGGACCGGGATCAGGTCCATGTTCTCGTGGTGGAACGGTTCAAGCGCTTCGTCGGGGGCCCCGTGCCAGCCGACCCAGGCACCCTCGCGGGCGGCCATGACGGGAGCCAGCGCGGTGACGAGACCTCCCGGCGCGCGTCTCCATCCGGCGTCGTCGGAGTCGGTGGAAATCCTGTCAACCGGCAGGCGGTTGGACACAACGAGGAAATCCGAGGCACCGTGGATTGGTTCCGGTGAGCCATTCTCTTGCTGTTGCGGCGGCAGTTTCTGCGACACGTGGCGCTCCAATGGTTCGGGGGTGGGCTGGCTTTCAGCTTAGCCGTGGTGGTTTGCCTGCGGTGAAAATGGCGGAAATGCGGCGTTAAGTGTTCTCCAAGGTTTGTCGCCTAGGCTTATTCTTTAGATGCCGTTGCACGGCCCTTTTGCCATGCCCACAGACATGAGGAACTATGAGCCCCCAAAACGAACCACGGTTGACCAAGGCCGAACGCACCGCACAAGCGCGCGAAAAGGCCAGGATTATTCGAGAGGCGCAGCTGAAGAAAGACAAGCGGAACAGCTGGCTGATCCGAGGCGGCGTTATTGTCGCGGCCGTGGCGATCGTGGTTATCATTGCGCTGATCGTCCTCCAGACGAACAAGAGCAATGAGCCGGTTGCAGATAGTGGTCCCGTGGCGGCGAACATGAACGCCTACGGCGGTGTCACGATCGGCAAGGGTGCGGCGGTCATTGCGCCCACGACCACCGAGAAGACGGTGGACATCACCAAGCTGGGCGCGTTGCCCACTGAGGCGCCCAAGAAGGCGTTCGGCTTGGACGAGATTGGTGTCAAGGCCTCCGCCGCCGGCCAGCCCGTCCAGACCGTTATCTACCTCGACTTCCTGTGCCCGGTCTGCAACAACTTTGAGAAGCAGTACGGCGCCACGATTGACTCCCTGCGTGAAGAAGGCAAGATCACCGTTGAGTACCGCCCGCTGGGCTTCCTTGACTCCTTGTCCTCCGGCACCAACTACTCCTCACGCGCCGGCGCTGCTGCGGCGTGCGTAGCCGACACCTCGCCATCGAGCTACAAGAAGTACCTGGACACCTTGTTCGCCAACCAGCCCGGCGAAAACAGCAAGGGCCTGGACAACGCCACCTTGGAGAAGCTCGCCACGGAAGCTGGTGCGAAGGACATCACCAGCTGTGTTGACGCCAAGGCGTACCGCCCGTTCATGGCGAACACCACCAAGCTGGCCACCGTCCACGGCATCACTGGCACGCCCACCGTGTTCATGGACGGCCAGCAGTGGCAGGACGGCACGTTCGACGCCTTCTACGCCAAGATCCTGGCCGCGAAGAAGTAACACTTGCTTGGCTGTTGACCGGCCCGCTGGTGCGTCTTTCAGGCGCCAGCGGGCCGGTTTTCATTTTCACGCGACTCCTACGGTAACCTTGTCTAGCGCTTGATTGCGTTTGCCTCCTTAGCTCAGCTGGCCAGAGCACCGCTCTTGTAAAGCGGGGGTCATCAGTTCGAATCTGATAGGGGGCCCAAAAAGCCCGGATTTACAGGGATTTTGGAAGTGAGAATGGCCCCGAAAGGGGCCATTCGTCCTTAACTCTCCACAAACTCTCCAGATTAACTCTCCATTTTCGTTATTTGCCGCTAGTTTCCGCTGTTTTTGGAGGGTCTTCATGAGGCTCATGATCCTCCAAAAGTGGAGACTTGTCAGCCTCCGGCGGTGAGACTGCGGCTGCCGGCTCCGGGGTAGGCGCGTCCGATTGTGATGCTTGTCCATCAGATGTTTGGGACTGGTCAAGCGTCGGTCGCGCTTTGCGTTGCGGCTTGAATGCGTCAACGACGGACCTGGTGTCCAAAGCCCCGCGGCGTTCTTCAATGTAGTGCTCCTGCGTCATGGACACCTTCGAATGGCCTGCCTGATAGGCGGCAGCCTCAGGTCCCATGGTTCTGGCGATAAGG
>JBAUMA010000551.1:0-3809 GCA_049578485.1 Specibacter sp. | reverse complement strand
GCCATAGGCTTCGTCCTGGTTGGGGTGTCCCCGCGACGCCTAGGCCGGCTGTACGCCGCTGCCCTGGTGGGACGCACCGCCTGGCTGGTGCACTTCTTGTACCGTGTACTGGGCCCGGTGCCCGGTTGGTTCCTGAAAGTCGGCTCCCTGGTGGCCAAGGACGCCCCCGGCGGTGACGACGCCTTCGTCACGGAGGAGGAATTCCGCGAGTTCGTGGACCGTGCCAGCGATTCGGAAATGATCGAGGACAACGAGGCCGAGCTGATCCACAGCGTCTTTGACCTGGGCGAAACCATGGTGCGGGCCGTCATGGTGCCGCGCACCGACATCCGTTCCATCGAACAAGGCTCCACGCTGGAGGACGCCATGGACGTGTTCCTTGACTCCGGATACTCCCGCATCCCGGTCATTGGTGCCAGCACCGACCACATCCTGGGCATCCTGTACCTGAAGGATCTGGTGGCCACCTTGCACCGCCTCGCCGACGGCGATCCCCGCCCTCGGGTTGAAGACCTGGCCCGCAGCGTGCGCTACGTGCCGGAATCAAAGCCCGTTGACGACCTGTTGAAGGAACTGCAGGGCGAGTCCACCCATGTGGCCATCGTCGTGGACGAATACGGCGGCACGGCCGGGCTGGTGACGTTGGAGGACCTCATCGAGGAAATTGTTGGCGAGATTGCCGATGAATACGACTCGGTCTCACCCGAGGTACAGGGCCTGGGGGACGGCAAGTACCGCATCCGTGCCCGCATGGCAGTGGACGAGCTGGGCGAACTGTTTGGCCAGGACCTGGACGACGACGAGGTGGACACCGTGGGTGGGCTGCTGGCCAAGCACCTTGGCCGCATCCCCACCGTGGGAAGCACCGTGGACGTCGCCGGCATCCGCCTGGTCGCCGACAGGATGGAACCGGCCAGAAACAGGGTCAGCCATGTCATTGCCAGCGCGGTCCGGGAGGCCGAAAATGGCAGTAACACCACCAGCTCCGGCACCACCGAAGAATTTTCACCACAGCAAGAGCGCGACGGCGAAGCGTCGGCGCGTACCTATCTCACCGAAGAACACCACAGGAGCACCCATGAGTAAGCAAAAAGGGCAACTGGCCATGCCGTCACCCAAAGGCGAAGGCTTCCGTGCCGGGTTTGCTGTCCTGGCGGGCCGGCCCAACGCCGGAAAGTCAACGCTGACCAACGCCTTGGTGGGACAAAAGGTGGCCATCACCTCGGCCAAGCCCCAAACCACCCGCCACACCATCCGTGGCATCGTGCACCGTGACACGTTCCAGCTGGTCCTGGTCGACACCCCCGGGCTGCACCGCCCCCGCACCCTGCTGGGCAAGCGCCTGAACGACCTCGTTGCGGACACGCTCTCCGAGGTCGACGTGATTGGCTTCTGCCTGCCCGCCAACGAAAAAATCGGTCCCGGTGACAGGTACATCGCCCAGCAACTGGGAAACGTGGGGCGCCAGCCGGTGGTGGCCATTGTGACCAAGACCGACACTGTGGACCGCCAGGCTGTCACGGACCAGCTCATCGCCGTGGAAAAACTGGGCCGCGAGGTCATCGGGGAAGCCGGCTTTGCCGCCGTCATTCCGGTGTCCGCGGTGGAGGACTTCCAGGTCGAGGCACTGGCCGGGCTGTTCGCCGAATACCTGCCCCTGTCGCCGGCCCTGTACCCCGACGGCGATCTGACGGACGAGCCCGAAGCCGTCATGGTGGCTGAACTGATCCGTGAGGCCGCCCTGGAAGGGGTGCGCGACGAACTGCCGCACTCCCTGGCCGTGGTCGTGGAGGAGATCGTGCCGCGGGAAGGACGCACCGAAGGCCACGAGCTCCTTGATGTGCGCGTGAACCTCTACGTGGAACGTCCCTCCCAGAAGGCCATCATCATTGGCAAGGGCGGGGCCCGGTTGCGTGAGGTGGGCACCAACGCCCGCCATGCCATCGAGGCGCTGCTGGGCACCAAGATCTACCTGGACCTGCACGTGAAGGTGGCCAAGGATTGGCAGCGGGACCCGAAACAACTTGTTAAACTAGGGTTCTAACGAAGCTGGCCGCCACTTGGCGGCCAGCTTTTCCACGGGCGGCGTGCGGCATTGCGGATGTTCCCAGCCTTCAACGGTAAACTCGTTGAAGTTCTTTGTACAGAGGAAGAGGATCATCCATGGCGCGACGCCGTGCCGAAACGGCGGCAGCGAAAGCTGCCGGCACCTCACCAAGCGAAACCCCCGAGGAAAATGCCCCCGTTGGCCGCCACTTTGGACCGCGCCGGAAGGCGCCGCTGTGGCTGAAAATCATCGCAGTTTCGCTCTGTGGCGTCTTGGTGCTGGGACTGGGCACCGCAGGGGTGCTCGTCATGCGCCTGCAGGGCAACGTCACCACTGCGCCGCTGGACGCCAGCGTGAACAAGCCCAAGAGTACGGTTCCGGCCGAGGACACCGGATCCTTGCAAATCCTCATCCTTGGCACCGATACTCGTGCCGGCAAGAACAGCGAATACGGCACCACGGCTGATTCCGCCGGCGCAGGCAACTCCGACGTGATGCTGCTGATGAACATCTCGGCGGACAACTCCAACGTTTCGGTGACCAGCTTTCCCCGCGACCTTATGGTGCCGATCCCCGCCTGCAAGTCGACCACCGGTGCGATTGTCCCCGGGCAAGCCATGGGCCAACTCAACTCGGCCCTCAGCGCCGGGCCCGGTTGCACGGTGGCGGCCATCAATGAGCTGACCGGCCTGACGATCGACCACTTCATGCTTGCCGACTTCACCGCCGTCAAGGAGCTCTCCAACGCATTGGGCGGGGTTGAGGTGTGCGTCAACCATGCCATGTACGACGTCGACGGCTCGTTCCTGCGACTCCCCAAAGGCAAGAGCCTGGTCAAGGGCGAACAAGCCCTGGCTTTCTTGCGGACCCGGCATGCGTTTGGTGACTCCAGCGACCTTGACCGCATCAAGGCCCAGCAGTACTTCCTGGGCTCCATGGTCCGCAAGGTCAAGAGCGAAGGCACCCTGACAAACATTCCCAAGCTGTACAACCTGGCCGACGTCGTCACCAAGAACCTCACGATTGACGAGAGCCTGGCGAACGTGCCGGCGATGATTGGCATCGCCTCGAGGCTGTCGGCGATCGACTTGGCCAACGTCTCCTTCGTGACCGTGCCCAACGAGCCCTATGTGGCGGATTCAAACCGGGTCCAGCTCAAGGAGCCGCAGGCCGGGCAGTTCTTTTCGGCCCTGCGCAACGACACCGCGTTGACCAAGGTCAAGCCCAAACCCAGCGCCACCGGCACGCCTGCGGCTACCAAGGGTGCCGCAACAGCAACAGCAACGCCGTCGGCGGAGGCCACCACGCCAGCAGCGCCCACCAAGGCAGCAGCCGTCTACGACAAGGCGCTGCAGCCAATCTCGGTGGCCAACGCCTCGGCAGTCGTGGACCGTTCGACGGAAATCCTCCAGACCCTCGTGAAGGGCGGATTCGCCAATTCCTGGAGCGCCGGGGACATCGCTGCGACCAGCAAGACCCAGGTCTTGTACGGGGCCGACATGTCCGACGTCGCCCACGACGTTGCCACGCTGTTCAAGATTCCGGCGTCGGCCGTGGTGGCGGACGCCAACGTCACCGGCGTGCAGCTGGTGATCGGCACGGACTTCACCAGTGGCACCCAGTTCGGGAAGATCGTGGTCCCGGAAGGAATCGTCTCCAGCACCGCGGCCCAGAGTAACGAGTGCCTGACGGTCAATCCGGATTACTATACGTACTAAGATCCAGGGAATTTAAAGCCAAAAAGGGGTGGTCGCCGGAATTC
>JBAUMA010000550.1:0-4778 GCA_049578485.1 Specibacter sp. | reverse complement strand
AAAGTGGTACCCCAGGTCGGACTCGAACCGACACTTTTCAGATTTTAAGTCTGTTGCCTCTGCCATTGGGCTACTGGGGCAAGACACGTTTGGAGCGTGTCCCGCGGATTCAACACTACTGGAAAGTAGCGCAGTGGCGGGAATTTCGGCGCCTAGAGCCGGCCAAACGGCTCCGCATACCGGAAGTGCCCGCGGGTGCCGGGACGGAACGCGAGCAGCGGCAGCGCCATGAAATGTGATCCCCATGACGGGTCGGGCGAAATGATGCCCATGGAGTCGGCCGGCACAAATCCGAACCGCGGGTAGTACTCGGTGCTGCCGAGCAGGATGATGGCCGGCTCCCCCATGCCATTGGCGGCCTGGATGGTGGCCCGCATCAGGGCAGATCCGATGCCCTGGTATTGGCGCGCCGGTGTCACGCCGATCGGCCCCAAGCCCAGGGCAGGGGTTTCCCCGATCCAGCCGCGGGTGCTGATCACGTGCCCCACAATGCTGCCGTCGTCGTCCTCGGCAACCAGCGAGAGCTCGGGCAGGTATTCGCGCGAGGCAAACAGTTCCCGCAGCAGCTGCGCCTCGACCCGTTCCGGGAAGGCAGCCTCGATCAGCGCCAAGACCTCGGGCCTGTCGGGGGCTCGCTCTCGTCGAATGATCATGGTGCCAGTCTATTGGCCGTGGGCGGACCCGGAACACCGGTTCGGCGGCGTGAAACCCTTAAACGACGACGGCGCCCCTCCCGCATGTGGGGAGGGACGCCGTCGTTCCTTGCAGGGGGTGCCAACTACTTGGCGGCAGTTGCATCCTGCTTGGCTTCAGTCGTGACCTCTGCCGCCGGGGCCTCGGCCGGCTTGGCAGCAGGCTTCGGCGCCGGGGTCGCGGCCGTGACGAAAGCGCTGCGAGGTGACTGCAGGTTTTCCAGCTGGGCCAGGTCGCGGCTCGTGATCATGGTGACGAACCAGTCCATGAGGACGCGGATCTTGCGCTCCACGGTGGGCATGGCCAGACCGTGGTAGCCACGGTGTGCCAGCCAGGCGGGCGCACCCTTGAGCTGGATGCCCATGATCTTGGCAACGCCCTTCCACTGGCCGAAGCCGGCGACGGCGCCCAGGTTCTTGTGCTTGTAGCCCGTCAGCGGCTTGTTGAAGCGGCTGGCCCACAGGTTCTTTGCAAGGCGCTTGGCCTGGCGCAGGGCGTGCTGTGCGTTCGGCACGCAGGTGCCGTCCGGCAGGCCGCCGGTGACATCCGGCACGGCGGCAACATCGCCGGCAGCCCAGGCGTTCGGGATGACGCCGAATTCGCCGGTGATCTGCAGGTTCACGTTGGTGGAGACGCGGCCACGGGGCTCGATCGGGAAGTCGGTGGAGCGCACCATCGGGTTGGCCATGACGCCGGCCGTCCAGATGAGGGTGTCTGCATCAAATTCCTGGGCGACGGACTTGTCCGGCAGGTTGATGAGCTTGAGGTTGTTGTGCTCGGCGTTGTCGAGGGAGGTGTTCAGCAGCACCTCGACGCCGCGGCCGCGCAGGTGCTCGACAACCCACAGAGCCTGGCTTTCGGTGACCTCGGGCATGATCCGGCCCATGGCCTCAACCAGCACGAAGCGCAGTTCGGACTGATCGACGCGGGGGTTGATCTTGACGGCCGCGCGGGCCATGTCCTCAAGCTCGGCGATGGTCTCGATGCCGGCGAAGCCGCCGCCGACCACAACGAACGTCAGGTGACGCTTGCGCAGCTCGGGGTCGGTCTCGGTGGAGGCCAGTTCAATCAGGGAGAGAACCTGGTTGCGCAGCGCAACGGCTTCCTCAATGGTCTTCAGGCCAATGCCGGACTCTGCCAAGCCCTTGATGGGGAAGGTGCGCGTTACGGCGCCCGCTGCCAAGACGACGTCGTGGTAGGGGATCTCGAACGGCTCGCCACCGTCGGCCGGTGCAATCACGGCGGTGCGGTTCTCATGGTCGATGTTGGTGACGGAGCCCTGGATGAGCTCGGTCTCCTTCAGGTGCTTGCGGTGCGAAACCACAGCGTGGCGTGCCTCGATGTTGCCGCCGGCCACCTCGGGCAGGAACGGCTGGTACGTCATGTAGGGCAGCGGATCGACGAGGGTGACAATGCCACCGGACTTCGCGATCTTCTTCTGCAGGTTGAAAGCCGTGTACAGGCCGACGTAGCCGCCG
Organism: Specibacter sp.; assembly: GCA_049578485.1. GTDB lineage: Bacteria > Actinomycetota > Actinomycetes > Actinomycetales > Micrococcaceae > Specibacter. Next base: position 2,607 of record JBAUMA010000550.1, on the reverse strand, counting down.
CCAACAACAAGGACGCGCGGGCGTGCTGAGAATGTGGGTGAAATTGCCATGACTCCATGGTACAACTCTTTGTGAAAACATTCACTAACACGTTACGGCGCGCGCGTAACTGTTGCGCCTGGTTTGCTTTTCCGTTCCCGGCGGGTGTGTGAGCGCCGGGAGGGGAAATGGCATGACACAGCCGGGTCCCCGTCCCCGGCGGCCTAGTCTCCGCTGTTAAGCAATTCCACGGCAACCATATTCCACTGGTCCGTTGTGGGTGCCGCCGCACCAATCGAGATGACGGTGCCTGCCGAACCGGTGGCCTGGTTGGTGTACTCGGTCCAGGCGGTGTCGCCATGAACCGTTTCCAGATATTGGTTGAGGAGCACGTTGCCGGCCGGAAGCGTGCGGGGCACCGCATTGTTCCAATCGTGGCCGACCGCGAACACCAGAGAGGTGGCTGCCTTCGTTGTGATCTTGACCCGTGGAGCACCGGTGGTTGCCGAGGCCGCTGCCACAGCACCGGCTCCGCTGGCCCCTTCATAGGCGACGACGGAAAGGTCCTGGGTGAACCCGGCGCCGGACAGCACCGACGCCACGGAGGCATTTGTCAGGATGCCGGCTGCCCTGGCCTGCCATACTTCGGCGTCGCCCGATTGGGCATTGGCGCGGGCCAACAGTTTCCAGGTCAGGCCGGCGCCACTCACGGTTGCGCTTTGCTTTCCAGCGCCAAGGGGTCCGTCAGCCGAAACAAACGCCAGCAGGACTTCCCCCGCCATGACCGTACCGAAGGAAGGCGTCTTCACAGCGCTTCCGCCCCGCGCCTCCATTTGGGTCTGCAGGACGAAGCAAGTCATGGGTGGGCCGGGGTTTTGCACCGTGACCGGAACAGTGGCGGTCGTGCCGAGGTTGCCACTGGGGTCCCTGGCCACGGCCGACAACGTGTGGGCACCCGCGGCGGCGGCCGTCGTGTTCCACGACGTGGCGAAGGGGGAGGCGCCCGCCGCGGTACCCAGCGGCTTGCCGTCAAGCAGGAACTGGACCGAGGAGATGGCGACATTGTCGCTGGCATTTGCGGATACGGTGATCACGCCGGAAACGGACTGCCCCGGGGTCGGGTTGATGATGGCAACCGTTGGCGGGGTCGCGTCCGGACGTGGCGGCGTGGCGGATGCCCGGATCACTTCCGCAACGGCCACGTTCCATTGGTCTCCGGTCGGCGCAATGTCATTGAGGGTGACCGGCCGGCCCGCGCTCGATGCTGCCGATGTGGTTGATTGCGCCCAGAAGGTATCTGACGTGCCGGTGTTCACCCATTGGCTGACCAGCGCTTGGCCGGTCCCGGGAATGTGGGGGGTGGCCGAGTCCCAGTCATGCCCGACGGCGTACCCCACCGAGCCGGCGGCAGTCGCGGTGTAGGTGACTGATGGTGCTCCGGATGCCGCGGAAGCCGCCGCCTTCGCGCCCACGCCGGCAGCGTTGCGAAATGCCTGGACGCTAAGTTGTTGGGGCTGACCAGCCTGCCCCGATTTGGAGGTGACAGTCACCTTCGTCAGGGTGGTCCGGGCTGTCGCAGTCCAGATTTCGGCATCCCCGGGAAGCTTGTTGGCACGCTGCACCAGCGTCCAGCTCAGGCCGGCGCCACTGACCGTTGCCGTCTGCCCTCCCGCGTCCGTGCCGTCGCTTGAAACCTCCGCCAGGAGCACGTCGCCTGCGACCGTCGTGGAGAAGGCCGGCGTGGTCGCCGTACCGTTTCCGGTGGCCGTGGCCGAGCCGTCAACGGCAACCGCCCCGGGAACCGACTGGATGGTGACACTTACGGGCACGGGCGCGCCTGTGCCAATGTTGCCCGCCGAGTCGGTGGCCCGGGCGGACAGCGAGTGGCTGCCTACCGGAACTGACCCGACCGTCCACGAATAGCGGTAAGGGGCGGTCGTGACGGCTGCGCCGAGCGGTAGGCCGTCAAGGAGGAATTGGACGGAATGGACGGTGGCCGGGGATGCCGCCGTGGCCGAGGCGGACACGGTGACTGTGCCGGAAACGGAGGCACCCGGGGCGGGAGTGGTGACCGCTACTACCGGCGGGGTCACCACCGGATGGGTTTGGGAGAGGACTGTGACGGTGCTGCCGGTGATCCTCAAGGTGGTGTCAGTGACATTGTTCGTGGAGTCCGCGTCAACAAGCACATGGAGCGGATCCGCGATCGCCCGCAGGATATAGGTTCCGGAAGCAACACCGTTCAGGTCGATGGGCTGTCCCGAATCGGTCTGGTCGTATTGGTCGCCCCAGCCAACCGACCAGCCCAGTGGTCGCGTCGGATCGGTGCAGTTGTCCGCTGGAATGAACGTCTGGGCAGGGGTGTTGGCAACCCCTCCGACACGGTTGTCGCCGGTGATGCAGTAGTCCGATTTAGGGCTGGTGGCCACCACCTGGCCGATACTCCCGTCCGGGTTGGTCCGGTTCAGGGTGAACTTTGTGAGGGGAAATTGGTAGTCCGAGGGGGACACAAACACCCCGACGGCGGGGACCGGAACCCTATGATCCAGGGACCATACTCCGGGGCTGGGGCTGTTGTACAGGGCCTGCACAAACGTAGACGTCCCCGTAGCCGGGTTGTAGCTGGGG
>JBAUMA010000549.1:0-4846 GCA_049578485.1 Specibacter sp. | reverse complement strand
GGGTGTTCGGGAACGGCGCTAGCCGTCGAGGATCATGTTGGTCATGCGGGCCGTGGAGAGGCGGCGGCCGGCGTCGTCGGTCATGACGATTTCATGCGTGGCCAGCGTCCTACCCAGGTGCAAGGCGGTGGCGGTCCCCGTGACCAGGCCCTCCGTGGCGCCCCGGTGGTGGGTGGCGCCAATCTCGATGCCCACGGCGCGGCGGCTTGGCCCGGCATGCAGGGATGCCGCGAAGGAGCCGAGGGTTTCGGCCAGCACCATGTGGGCGCCGCCGTGCAACAGGCCCGCCACCTGCGTGTTTCCCGCCACAGGCATGGTGGCCGTCATGAACTCCGGGGTCATGTGCGTAAACACGATTCCCAGCTTCACCACCAGCGCACCAACGCCCATGGTGCCAAGCCATTGGTGGAACTCTTCGGGGACCCCTGCGGAAATGAGTTCCTCGACAAAGGGCAGCGGCGTGAAATTATCGTCCATGATGACTAGGCTGGCACCTGTGAGTGAATCTGCCAAGACGGCCCCCCCGACACCTGTTCCCGCTGCTGCCGAATCCGGTGCCGCCCAGAACGGCGCAACGCCCCGCATGCTGGTGATCGACGGCCACTCCATGGCGTTCCGCGCCTTCTACGCCCTGCCGCCGGAGAACTTTGCCACCGACACCGGCCAGCACACCAATGCCGTGCACGGCTTCACCTCCATGCTGCTGACCATGATCCGCCAGCAAAAGCCCACCCATGTGGTGGTTGCCTTTGATTTGGACACACCCACGTTCCGCTCGCTGGAGTACACGGAGTACAAGGGCGGGCGCAACAAGACGCCCGAAGAGTTCTACGGCCAGATCGACCTGATCATCAAGGTCATGGCGGCCATGAAGATCCCCACGATTTCCGTGGACGGCTTTGAGGCCGACGACATCATCGCCACCCTCTCTGTCCAGGGCGAGACGGCCGGCTGGGACGTGCTGGTGGTGTCCGGTGACCGTGACGCCTTCCAGCTCATCACGGACAAGGTCCTGGTCCTCTACCCGAAAAAGGGTATCTCCGACATTCCGCCCATGGATGCCGCGGCCGTCGAGGCCAAATACTTTGTGCCCCCGAACCGCTACTCGGATCTGGCCGCACTCGTCGGGGAGACCGCAGATAACCTGCCCGGCGTGCCCGGCGTGGGACCCAAGACCGCTGCCAAGTGGATTAACCAGTACGGCGGCCTTGAGGGCATCCTGGAGAACCTTGACGCCATCGGCGGCAAGGTGGGCGAGTCCCTGCGCGCCCATGTGGATGACGTCAAGCGCAACCGCCGCCTCAACCACCTCCTGCGCGATATGGAGCTGCCGGTTGCCATCGAGGACACCGTGCTGCAGTCCCCGGACCGCGAGGCCGTCGAGGAACTCTTTGACGCCCTCCAGTTCAATACGCTGCGCAAACGCCTCTTTGACCTTTTCGGCGAGGAAGAGGAGGTCGTTGACGAGGCCGGCCACGAGGTCCCGGCCCACCAGGTCCTCACCGAGGCTCCCGCCCTGCAGGCATGGCTCGACGCCGCTCCCACCGACGCGCAGGACCGCACGGCCGTGGACGTCAGGTTCGAGCGGGTAGGCCTGCTGCCCGAGGCCACCGCGGTGGCCCTCGTCCGCGCGGACTCGGCCGTCGTCGTCGACCTTGGCACAGCGGACGCCGCCCTGGAAACGGCCCTGGCCGCCTGGCTCTCTTCGGCGGCCCCCAAAGTGGTCCACGAATACAAGGAAGCCCTCAAGGCGCTGGCCCCGCGCGGCCTGTCCCTGGCCGGCGTGGTGGATGACACCTCCATCTCCGGATACCTGATCCAGCCGGACCGTCGCAGCTATGACCTGCCTGACCTGAGCCAGGTCCACCTCAAGGTGACCTTAGCCGTGGCCGGTCAGGAGTCCAGCGGGCAGCTGGACCTGGGCCTGGAGGGCGGTGCCAAACTGGCCGACGCCGTGCAGCGCGGCTACGTGGCGCTGCTGCTGAGCGAGCACTTTGCCCCCATGCTGGCCGAACGCGGCGCCGCATCCCTGCTGACCGAGCTGGAACTGCCCCTGGCGGCCGTGCTGGCCCGGATGGAGCTTACGGGCATCTCCATCTCCCAGGAGCGCCTTCAGACGCTCATGGCCGACTTCACGGCCACCATGGAGGCAGCCCAGGCCGCCGCGTTTGCCGCGATTGGCCACGAGGTCAACCTTGGCTCGCCCAAGCAGCTCCAGGAAGTCCTGTTCGAGGAACTTGGCTTGCCCAAGACCAAGAAGATCAAGACCGGCTACACCACCGACGCCGCCTCCCTGAAGGCGCTGCTGGAAAAGACCGGCCACGAATTCCTGGCCCAGCTCATGGCCCACCGCGAGGCGTCCAAGCTCAAGCAGATGGTGGAGACCCTAAAGAAGTCGGTCGCCGACGACGGCCGCATCCACACCACCTACGCCCAAAACGTGGCCGCCACCGGGCGGCTGTCCTCCAACAACCCCAACCTGCAAAACATCCCGATCCGCTCCGAGGAGGGCCGCCGGGTCCGCGACATGTTCGTGGTCACGGAAGGCTACGAATGCCTGCTGGCCGCGGATTATTCGCAGATCGAAATGCGCATCATGGCGCACCTCTCCGGCGACGCCGGCCTCATCCAGGCCTACGCCGAGGGTGAGGACCTGCACCGCTATGTGGGCTCCCACGTATTTGGCGTGCCGCCGGAAGAAGTCACCTCGGCCATGCGCTCCAAGGTCAAGGCCATGTCCTACGGCTTGGCCTACGGACTGACCAGTTTCGGCTTGTCCAAGCAGCTGGAAATCTCGGTCGACGAGGCCCGCACCCTCGTCAAGGACTACTTCGACCGCTTCGGCGGGGTGCGCGACTACCTGCGCGGCGTGGTCGAACAAGCCCGCATTGACGGCTACACCTCCACCATTGAAGGCCGGCGCAGGTACCTCCCGGACCTCTCGAGCACAGACCGGCAGCTGCGCGAACTGGCCGAACGCGTGGCACTGAACTCGCCCATCCAGGGCTCCGCGGCGGACATCATTAAGCACGCCATGCTCGGGGTGGCCGGCGAACTGGCCGCCCAGGGCCTGAAGTCCCGCATGCTCCTGCAGGTCCATGACGAACTGGTCCTGGAAGTGTGGCCGGGGGAGCGCGACGCCGTCGAGACCCTCGTGGTGGCCCAGATGGGCGCGGCCGCACAGCTGCAGGTCCCGTTGGAGGTCCAGGTGGGCGTGGGCTCCAGCTGGAACGACGCCGGGCACTGATCCCCACCGGCCGGTCCGGAAAATCGCTGGCGCGATTTTTCGGGTGCCTGGCAAGCGTGGCCCCAAGTGTAGGCCCAATGTCGGGAACCGCAATCCGTTTTGTACCTCCAGCAAAGGAAAAGGAACAGCCAGTGTCGACGAACAACGAATCCAGTGCTTTTCCCTACGAGCTGCGCACCTTCCCCGTGCAATTGGTGGATGGGAAAGCGCCCGATGCGGTCATCAAATGGTCGGAAGCCGTGGCCCTGGGATTCTATGGCGATGTGCCTTCCGCCGAGGAAATCACCAAGTACGCCGCCCTCGAACAGGTGGACGGGCGCATGGCCATGGGCGCCTACCTGACGGCGGACGCCACCCCGGCGGGGGCCTGGGGACCGGACTACCCGGTGTCCACGTATGCCTACCACCGCAAGGACCTGAACGTGGGCGGGGGAACGCTGTTGCCCGTGCACCAGATCACCGCCGTGACAGTCCGGCCCAGCCACCGCCGTCGTGGGATCCTGCGCGCCATGATCACCGCCGACCTGGCCCGGGCCAAGGCCGACGGCCTGCCCATGGCCGCGCTCACGGCGTCGGAGGCGGTCATTTACGGGCGTTTCGGCTTCGGTGTCGCAACGCAAATCTGCGAGGTGGAGGTCAACACGCGGAACGGATTGGCCCTCCACAGCCCCACGGCGGCAGCCCAGGGTGTTGTAGAGGTGGCGGACGCGTCGGTGGTTGCCGACCTTCACCACGATTTGTTTGCCAAGGTCCATGCAGCCACGTACGGCTCGATCGGCCGGCACGAGATGTACCGCATGGCGGCCTCGGGCCAGGGCAACTATGGCGCCATGGAGGCAGCCAAGAATGTGCGCGCGGCCCTGCACTACGGCCCGGACGGCGTCGTGGACGGCTACGTCAGCTACAAGCCCGCCGAACTGGCCGTGTCGATCGTGGATTTCCTGGCCACCACTGATGCGGCCTACCTGGCACTGTGGAGTTTCCTGGGATCCCTTGACCTCATTGAAACGGTCACCTGGAAGTTGGCACCGGAAGTCGACCCCGTGGAGTGGGCCATGGTCGCCAAGCGCGACTACAAGCGCAAGGAGACCGAGGATCACCTGTGGCTGCGCATCCTGGACACCGAAGCGGCGCTGGCCGCCCGGCACTTCGGGCACGACGGCACGGTGACGCTGCGGGTGGACGACCCGCTGGGGCACGCCGGGGGCACCTTCCGCCTCGACGTGGCGGGCGGGGCTGCAACGGTCACCTCCCTTCCGGACACGGAGCAGCCCGAAATCAGCTTTGGCGTCAGCGAACTCTCCAGCGCCTACCTGGGGGCCGTGTCGGCGCATACTCTGGCCGCCGCCGGCCGGCTCGAGGAGCATGTGGCGGGCGCCGTCGAACGGTTTGATGCCCTCTTCGGCTCGCCGGTCACGGCACGCAGCCTGACCAACTTCTAGGCCGGAATTCCGCCGCTAAGCCGGCTGCCGGGTCCACGCATCGCGGCAGCTCAGCCACAGCGTGGTCGAGGCGGCCACCGAATTCACGACGAGCAGCGAGACGAGCACCAACAGTTGGATGAGGCCGGCATCCAGGGGCGCGGCACCGCCCAGGATC
>JBAUMA010000548.1:0-8070 GCA_049578485.1 Specibacter sp. | reverse complement strand
GGCCCTGCCGGTGCTAGCCGCAGGGGCGGCCAACGTGGTGGCCGGCGCGGCGGGCCTGGGCGCGCCCGTGCGCTGGGTGCATGTGGTGGAGTCCCGCGACGTGGCCGAACTGCTGGACGGCGGCGAGCTGTTGCTGGCCACAGGTGTCGGCTGGCCGGAAGGAACCGGCTGGATGGCCGGCTACATTGCCGAGCTTGCCGCGGTGCAGGTAGCCGGGCTGGTTCTGGAACTTGGCACCCGCTATCTGCAGCCGCCGCCGGATTTGGTGGAACGTTGCGAGGCCCACCGTTTGCCCCTGGTGGTGCTGCACAAGCGGGTGAAGTTTGTCAGTGTCACCGAGTCGGTGCACGGGCGCATCATCTCCGAGCAGATGGCGGCGCTGCGGGCCCGCGACGAGGTCCACGCCTTGTTTTCCGAGCTGAGCCTGCGCGGCTCGCCAGCCGACTACATCGTGGCCCAGCTGGGCGCCGTCCTTGGCTGCCCCGTGGTGTTGGAGGACATGGCCCACCAGGTGGTGGCTTTTGAAGCTGCGGGCCTATCCGAGGACGTGCTGCTCGGCGGCTGGGAGGTGCGTTCCCGCGCCGCCCACCGGGCCCGGACGGAGGACGCCGGCGAGGATTCGCGCACGGCGGTCCTGGGGACAGAGGGGTGGCTTGTCACGCCGGTCGAGGCACGCGGCACGCGCTGGGGATTCCTGATCGCCTTTGACGGCGCCCCGCACCCGGCCGGCAGGGCGCTGGTGCTGGAGCAGGCCGCCGTCGCCCTTTCCCTGAGCCGGCTGGCCGACGGAACGGCGGAGAATTGGACGCCGGCCAGCCAGCACTGGCTGCTGGCGTCACTGCTGCAGGGACGGTACCGCAGCGACGCCGCATTGCGGGCCCGCTTTGAGGCCATGGGCCTGCCCGTCACGAACCGGCGGCTGTGCGGACTGGCCGTGCGCGCGGCGGGTGGCACGGCACGGGACAGCCACCGGTGGCCCGGCGTCGCGGAGATTGCCCGGTTGGCGCGTTCCATGGGGGCCAACGCCGTTGCCAGCGTGGTGGAAAGCGCCGGGGAACCGTTGCTGCTGGTGGCGGTGTCCGTAGCCGCCCGGGGCCCGGGCCGCGCCGAGCCGGAAGCCGCCGTCGACGCCTTTGCCGCCCGGCTGCACGGACTCCTTGCTGACTGGGGGCCGGACTCCGTGGCAACCATGTCGGCGGGCGGCGTCGTCGAACAGATAGGCTCCCTGGCGGCCTCGCTCCAGGAGGCACTGGAAATCCAGGACTCACTCCCCCACACGGCGTCGACCGTCCTTCACCGGAAGGCCGGGTACGGCTTGCGCCGGCTGGTGGGCCAGTTGCGCAGCGACCCGCGTGTGCAGGCGTTCCTGGAACGCAGCCTGGGCACGTTGCTGGAGTACGACGACCGCCATGGCACGGACCTTTTGCCGGTGCTGCGCGCCTACCTGGCACACCCGGGCAACAGGACACTGGCCGCGGCGAACAGCCATTTGTCACGCAGCGTGTTTTACCAGCGGCTCGACACCATCGGCGGGCTCCTGGTTGTGGACCTGGCGGACGGCGAGGTCATTGCCGGTTTGCACACGGCCGTGATGGCATGGGAGGCCTCCCGGGGATTTCAGGCGAGGTAGATCTTCCGAAACGTCTCGGTCACGGTCCAAACGGTGCGCATGCCCTCGCGCAGCTGGACCACGTCCCCGGCCACGGGAGAGAGCCTGGTGGCGGGCTGCTCGCCAAAGGCCTCGATCTCGACGGTGGCGGCGCCGGAGAGGACGATGAACACCTCGTCGGCCTCGACGTCGGACATGGTCCCGGGAGTCATTTCCCAGACGCCCAGCTCCAGGGCAGCCCCGCCGCCCTGGGCCAGTTCGCCCAGGGCGGCGGTGGCCGTCTTCGGGGCTCCGTCCAGCAGCTGCCCGGCAGGGACGTCAACATGGTCCAGCACCATGGCCGCTGCGTTGACCATGGTGCCGGGGGTGGGGAAAAAGTGGGTGCTCATGAGTTCCTTTGCTGATGGTGGATCTTGGGTGTGACCATGAGCACACTATCAAAGTGGCGGAGCCTCACCAGCTGTGTGCGACGTCGACCACGAGTCGTGAGGTGTTCCCCGGGCCGTAGAGGACCGACGCCGTGAAGGGCAGCCGGGCGCGCACGCCCAGGCCCAGGGTGGTTTGGGACTCGAAACTGCCGGCGAGGGCCAGCTGGCGGAATGCGGCGTACCCGGCGGTGTTGACCAGCTCGTTGGGGTTGGCCGGACGGTAGGTGGGGGCACCCGTGGTGACGTTGTACGTGGGGTCAAGGACCGTAACCTGCAGGAACGCGGTTCCGCGCAACGGCAGGACTTTCCCGCTGCCGGGACGGAGGACCGCGCTCACATATTGGACCCGGTATCCCCCGCCGTGGCCGGTGATATCCACGACGAAACGGTCAAAGCAGGGATGCTGCCCAGCCCTGACATTGGTGATGGGAGCGCTGGAGAGGGTCCCGGCAGATTTGGCCAGAGATCCCCAGGTGACGGAACAGGGTGCCGCGGCCTGCGCCTGTGCCGGCGCCACGATGGCAAACGCGGCCAACAGCCCCAGAATGGCCAGCCAGGTCTTGAACTTTTTCATGGAAAACAACCCCTTGCGGTAGCGTGATTGATGAATCCATGCTAGGTGTCGGGCGTCACAGTGTCGCAGGTGCCGGTTAAAAGTTCGGTCAATCGTTACCGTGCAACGGCGTGGATTGCATTCGTTATGCGGGGTCTCAGGAGCGCCCGTCCGTTATGTGGCTCGACGGCCGCGTTCGTCCGGTAACGCCCTGGCTACACACGCGCCGGGCGACCCGAACGGCGCTCGGGCATTTGGCGTGCCCCGAACAGCTCCGGACGCAGCACGCGAATCGAGTCAACATCCTCCAGCACGAAACGAAGGTGCGTGCGAAGGGCGTACTCGGCGACTTCTAAATTGCCATCCGCGAGGGCATCGACGATGGCACCGTGGTCTCCCACGTACTCGTGGATTCCGCGAAATCCACTCAGCCCAAGGTATCGGGCGCGGTCAAGGTGCCCCTTGGCGTTGGCAACCATCACCCAGGCGGTCTCATGGCCGGCGATGGCCAGCAGGCTGCGATGGAACTCCTCATCGAGGGGGTAGAACTCCTCGCGCGTGGCGGCCAGTGACTGGCGCGCAAGAATCGCCCGCAGGCGAACGGCGTCGGCGGCGTCGAACAGTCGCACGCATTCCCGCAGCGAGGCGAGTTCAATGGCTTCCCGGATGAACTGGGCCTGCGCGACCACGTTGGGATCGATGAAGGTGACGTAGGTGCCGCTTTGCGGCCGGACCTCCACCAGGCCCTCCTGGGCAATCAGCAGCAAGGCCTCGCGCACGGGGGTCCGGCTCAATCCCAGGACCAGCGCCAGTTCATTTTCAGACAACAAGGCTCCGGGGGGTTCGGCTCCGGTGATGATGCGAAAACGAATCTCCTGGTACGCCGTTTCCCGCGCAGACGTCTTGGTCGGGGAGGAGGTAGCCATAGCTGCCAGCCTAGTCGATTCCGGCATCCCGGGCCGTCAGCAAAATGCATCTCCCCCACCACATCGGCTCCGGGCTTGGCGGGGTGAGACGCAGCCCACTTTGACACAACTGGTATGGCAGTGCTTGAATGGCAGTAATACTTTTGAGATGCCAGTCACACGAGGAACCGCGCCCAACGGCGGATGCGGTTCAGGAACAGAGGAGTTCATGACTGCTGTACCCACCACGGGAAACACTTCCCGATCCACCAAGGACCTGATGCGCGTTGCCGTCTCCGGCTGGCTCGGAACCGCCATGGAATACATGGACTTCCAGCTGTACTCACTGGCGGCGGCCCTGATCTTCAACAAGGTCTTCTTCCCCAACCTCAACCCCGCCGTGGGGCTGCTGGCCGCATTCCTGGGCTACGCCGTCGGCTTCATGGCCCGCCCCCTGGGAGCCTGGTTCTTTGGACGCATGGGCGACCGCCTCGGACGCAAACGGGTCCTGGTGCTCACCATCAGCCTCATGGGCGTGTCCACCATGTTCATCGGCTTCCTGCCCACCTATGCCCAGATCGGCATCTGGGCGCCCATCCTGTTGTTCATCCTGCGCATTGCCCAGGGCTTCGGTGCCGGCGCCGAACTCTCCGGTGCCTCGGTCATGCTGGCCGAATACGCCCCGCCGGCCCGCCGCGGCCTCGTGGCGTCCTTTGTTTGCCTGGGGACCAACTCGGGCACCCTGCTCGCCGCCGGGATTTGGGTTCTGTTGACCCGTCTGCCCGATGCCGCCCTCTACAGCTGGGGCTGGCGCATCCCCTTCATCCTGAGCATTTCGATCACCGTCTATGCTCTGTGGATGCGCCGCAACCTCAAGGAAAGCCCCGTCTTCGAGGCCACCCGCGACGCTGCGCTTGAGGTCAGCAACGGTTCCGCCAAGCTCCCCCGGGCCCGCTTCGGCAAGGCCTTCCTGATCGCCGTCGCCCTGCGCATCGGCGAAAGCGGCAACTCGGCCATGATCCAAACCTTCCTGGTCGGCTACCTTGTCTCGGCCGTCTCCATGGACAAGGGCGTGGGCACCTTCGCCCTGCTGATTGGTTCCATCATCGGCTTCGCCACGGTCCCTGCGGCCGGCTGGCTCTCGGACAAGATCGGCCGCCGCACCATGTACCGGGCCCTGACCGGCTTCCAGTTCGCGTTCGCCATACCTGCCATGCTCATGCTGACCTCCGGCAGCCAGTTGCTGGCCTCACTGGCCCTGATCTTCGGATTGTCCGTCTCGGTTCTTGGCATGTTCTCGGTCCAGTCCGCCTACCTGAACGAACTCTTTGGAGCCAGGAACCGGTACACCCAGCTGGCCCTCGCCAAGGAAATCGGCGGCGTACTATCCGGCGGCCTGGCCCCGTTGATCGCGGCCGGCCTGTTGGTGGCCTTTGCCCACTCCTGGTGGCCGTTTGCCGCCATGATGATGTTCTACGCCGGCATTGCGCTTGTTGCCACCTTTGTCGCTCCCGAAACCAAGGGGCGCGACCTGACGCTCATTGAGGACGCAGTATGAAAGCCATCGTTGTCCACGCCAAGGACGATCTCCGCCTGGACGACCATGAGGTTCCCGAGTGCTCCCCCGGCTCCGTACTTGTCGACATCGAATTTGGCGGCATCTGCGGCTCAGACCTGCACTACCTCAGCCACGGCGCCTCGGGCCTGAGCATCCTGCACCACCCCATGGTCCTGGGCCATGAGGTGGCGGGGCGGATCCGGGCGGTCGGGCTAGGCGTCACCTCCCTTTCCGTGGGCCAGGGCGTGACAATCCATCCGGCCACACCCTGTGGCACGTGCCAGGCGTGCCTGGCCGGGAACGGCAATCTGTGCCCCACCACCGCCTACTACGGCAGTGCCGCCCACGATCCGCACACCGACGGCGCGTTTGCCGCCGTCAAGGAGGTGCCGGCCGGCCAGATCCGCGTGATTCCCGACGGCGTCAGCACGCGCCACGCCGCTGTCGCCGAACCCCTCGGCGTGGCCATCCACGCGGTTAATCGGGCCGGCGGCATCGCCGGAAAGCGTGTGCTTGTCAACGGCGCCGGGCCGATTGGAGCGCTGGTGGTTGCCGCCGCACGGCACGCGGGCGCGGCCCACATCACGGCAAGCGACGTGTCCGGGAAGTCCCTGGCCGTCGCCGCAGCCATGGGTGCCGATCAATTGGTCAACGTGGCCGACGGCGGAACCCTGCCCGAGATCGACGTCGCCTTTGAGGCCTCCGGCGCCCCGGCGGCCATCGGTGGCGTGCTGGCGGCCGTGCGCCGCGGCGGGGTGGTGGTGCAGGTGGGCAACCTGCCTGCCGGGCCCATCAACGTTGCACTGGCGTCACTCGTGTTCCGCGAGATCGACTACCGCGGAACGTTCCGATTTGTCGATGAGATCAGCACCGCCTTGGAATACCTGGCCGAGGGCCTGGACGTGGAACCGCTGCTCACCCACACGTTCCCCGTGGACGAGGCAGCCGAGGCGTTCAGGATTGCCGCCGACCGCTCCACCGGTTCCTCCAAGGTGTTGCTGGCCTTTTAGCTGTTTGCGGGGCCCGACGCTGAGAGCCGGGCCCCGGCCCGCCGCCAGCCCAGCGCGGCAATCCCCCACACGGCAAGGAACATGGCCACCAACAGCAGCCCGGCGTGGCCCAGGTCCAGCCCGGCGAGCCACGTTGTCACGGGGTCGTTCAGGCTTAGGACGTCATGCAGGATGGTCGCGATGGTCAGGCTTGAGATGAACAGGGCCGAGGTCGCGGACAGTCCGGTGATCACCATGTTGAAGCCAATGCGCCGGGCGGGGTTCATGACGGCCGTCCGATACATTTTCATCATCGCCATGCCGTTGGCGGTGTCGCACAGCGTCATGGCCGCGGTGAAGGCCAGGGGCAGTGCCAACAGGGCGGCAACGGAGATCCCGGCCAGGGCGGCCGACGCCGTCAGCAGCAGGAAGGCGATGGTGGATGCGGTGTCAAAGCCCAGGCCAAACAGGAATCCGAGCACGTAAATATCGCGGGGACGCTTGACCCGGGACAACGGCTTGTCCATCAGGCGTGCCACCATGCCCGTGGGTGCCAGCTCGCCGTCGGCAACCGTGCCGCCCCGCCGCACTCGCCGGAACAACACGTTCGCCTTCAGGAAAGCCGCCCCGTTGAACAGGCCGATGGCCAGCAGGAACAAGGCCGAAATGCTGGCCCCGAACAGTGCCAGCGTCAAGTTGGCCGCCGATCCGTCCTGGAGCACGGCCCCCATGATGCCCGCACCGCTGACCACCAGGATGCCGGCCAGCATCACCACGGAGCTGTGGCCCATGCTAAACGCGAAGCCCACGCTGACCGGAGACCGACCCTGTGCCGCGAATTTGCGGCTCGAGTTGTCAATCGCTGCGATATGGTCCCAGTCGTAGCTGTGTTTGACCCCGGCAAGGTAGGCCGTCAGGACCAGGCCCAGCGCCAGCGGATGGACGTCATGCACCATCGAGTAGCCCAAGAGGGACAGGACCGCCAGGTGCAGGATCGCCACAGCCCCGAAGGTTGCGCCCATGCGGCGGGCCACCGGGAGCTGTTCACGTTGGAGGTAGCCTGCACGGGCGGGGGCGGTCATTTAGTACTTCCTTAGGTTCAGTGGTTCCTGGCCCGACCAGCGGGCCCGCAAATGGTCGACGGCGGCGCCGATGACGGCGTTCAATGGTTCGGTTGAACCGGACAGGGCGCGCAGGGCAAACCCCGGCCCGTCCAACAGGGTGATCCCGAGCCGGCCGTCCGGGTCGATGGGCGCCAGGAGGGCCGCGAGCTGGTCCACCAGCGCCGCGTCCACGCGGGCGTCCATGACCAGCAGGGAGCCCAGATGGCTGAAGTGCTCCATGGAGCACATCGACTCCACGGGCGATCCCGTCCCCGGGGTGATCAGCAGCTTGTCCAGGACCACCAGCTTGCCCCCAATGGAGATTTCATTGTTCAGCCGGATTTCGTCATAGCGGAACAACATTCCATCCGGTGACCAGCCGGGCGTCACCACCTCGGCCATGACCAGCGACGCCGTGGCGTCCATGTCCACCGTGGTGACCTGCGTGTAGCTGGCCTCCCGGTAGGCGATCAGGGGGTCCGGCAGGTACTCAAGCCGGGCCCCCGGCCCCAGCCGAAGCTGGGTGTGCGCCACCGCACGGGCCCCCGGTGTCCGGTAGATCTTCGTGGCCGACTGGGTGGTCAGCAGCAGGTCCGCGCCTTCCGCTACGTCCACCTCGATCCGGTACTTGTCCCCGCCCAGGTAGGCCCCGCCCGGGTTGATAACCACGTAACAGACCTGCCCGGTGTCGTCCAGGTAGTGGGGGCGCAGGATCCGCAGGGCGCCATCGTGATACTGCCGCACGGCGATCGACTTGCCGGCGCGCAGGCCAATGTCCATGCTCAGCGTCCCAGCCCACTTGTCCACCGTGCCGAGCCGCCCGACCGTGGCTGAGGGAGCTGCCGCGACGGGCCGATCGGCGGTGCCGGTGGCAGACCGGTATTCCCTCGGCCGCTTTCCGGCCAATCGGCCGCGGGCGGCCTCG
>JBAUMA010000547.1:0-3155 GCA_049578485.1 Specibacter sp. | reverse complement strand
AGTCGCGCACAACCATGAGGGAGTGGGTCATGCCGATCGTGTCCCACTTGCTGCCGTCGGAGCCCCAGACGGAGGGGCTGATGCCGGGCTCGTCGGAGGGGCCGATCACCACGGCGCCGGCGCCGTCGCCCAGCAGGAACGAGATGGTGCGCTCGTGGTTGTCGATGACGTCGGAGAGTTTCTCGGCACCAATGACCAGCACGTACTCGGCGGTGCCGGCGCGCACCAGGGCGTCGGCCTGGGCCACGCCGTAGCAGTAGCCGGCGCAGGCGGCCGAGATGTCAAAGGCGGGGGCCGGGTTGGCCCCGAGCTTGTCGGCGATCAGCGATGCCGCGGACGGGGTGGCATACATGTGGGTGACGGTGGAGACAAGCACGGCCCCAATTTGGGAGGGCTCGATCCCGGCGCGCCGGATGGCTTCCGCGCCCGCTGCCACGGCCATGTCGACCACGGTGGTCTCACGGGGTGCGCGGTGGCGGGTGATGATGCCGGTGCGTTGGCGGATCCACTCGTCGGAGGAGTCAATCCACTGGCACACGTCGTCGTTGCTGACGATGATTTCGGGACGGTAGGCCCCGATGCCCCAAATGCGCGAGCCGGTCCGGGTGGTGTGTTGGTTCAGGGTGGGCGTGCTCACTTGGTTCCTTCTTCCCGCGCGGCGTGCTCGGCCAGCAGATTTTTAGCAGCTTCCAAATCTTCGGGGGTCTTCACCGCAACGGTGGCCACCCCGCTCATGCCCCGCTTGGCCAGGCCGGTCAACGTGCCGGCCGGGGTCAGCTCGATCAGGCCGGTCACGCCCATGGCGGTCATGGTGTCCATGCACAAGTCCCAGCGGACGGGGCGGGAGACCTGGGCAATGAGCGAATCAAGTGCCGCTTCCCCGGAAGGCACGACGCCGCCGTCGTAGTTCGAGAGCAGCGGTACTTTCGGTGCGTGCGGGCTCAGGGACGGCGCCAGGGCCGTCAACGCCGTCACGGCCGGGGCCATGTGGTGCGTGTGGAAGGCTCCGGCAACTTGGAGGGGGATGACGCGGGCCTTGGCCGGCGGGGCCGCAACCAGGGCGGCGATCTGGTCCATGGTGCCCGCGGCCACGGTCTGGCCCTTGGAGTTCATGTTGGCCGGTGTCAGCCCGGCTGCGGCGATGGCGGCCAGCACCTCGTCCGGGTCCCCGCCAACGACGGCGGCCATACCGGTGGGGGTGACTGCAGCGGCGGCGGCCATCGTGGTGGCGCGTTCACGCACAAACGCCATGGCGTCGGCGTTGCTGAGCGTGCCGGTCAGGGCGGCCGCGGTGATTTCGCCAACGGAGTGGCCGGCCACAACCACGGAGAGGGTTTCCAGCGGCACGTCCAACAAGGCCTCAGCGGCGATCAGGCCCGCCGCCACGATCAAGGGCTGGGCGATGGCCGTGTCCTTGATGGTTTCGGCATCCGAGGTGGTGCCGTGGGCGATCAGGTCGATGCCGGCGGCGTCGCTGAGCGCGGCCAGTTTTGCCTCGACGCCGGGGCGTTCGAGCCAGGGCGAAAGGAAGCCGGGCGTTTGGGAACCCTGTCCAGGGCAGACTATTGCAAGCACATTAACCAGCTTTCCAAACTTATGGGTATTTGCACGGTGTTTGCGTACACCAAGCTCACAGGGTTGATTTGTAGGAAGTCTACAATAGGCGCCGGGTGCCGGACGCACCGGCCATGGCGTGTGACAGGGGATTTACGCTCGGGGTGCGGGGCGTTCCGAAGCAGCCTTGGCCGGCGTCGCAAGCCTGCCGACCACCAGGGCCGTTTGCAAAACAAACGCCTCACGAGGGATCAGCGGGTCCCAGCCGGTGACGTCACAAACCCGGCGCAGCCTGTACCGGACGGTGTTGGAGTGCACAAACAAGTCGCGGGCTGCGGCCTCGAGGGAATGCCCCAGCTGCAGGTAGCTGCTGAGCGTCTCCACCAGGCCGTTGGAGGCTGCCACGAGGGGACGGTAGATGTTGGTGAGCAGGGCCCGGCGGGCGGAATCATCGCCGCCGATCACCCGTTCGGGCCAGAGGTCATCCGCGGAAACGGGTCGTGGTGCCGCTGCCCAGCCGCGGGCGACAGCCATGCCGGCAAACGCAGCCTTGGCCGACGCCGTGGCATCGGACAGGGTTGGCGCCAGCGGGCCATAGACCACCGGTCCCGGCGCGAACAGCTCGCTCAAACGCAGGTACGCGCTCTCGGGATCGGACACATCCCCGAGGACCAGGATCAGCCTGTCACCCTGGATGCCCACCATGGCGTCCACGGCATGGCGTCCCGCGGCACGGCGCAGCGTGGACAGGAACGTTGGGGTGGCCTCGGATGGGGCAGGTCCGACCATGATGGTGAACCTGCTGTGGGAGGTCCACCCCAACGCCGAAATCCGTGACTGCAGGGCATCGGTGTTTTCCCCGCGCAGTATCCCGTCAACGGCCAGGGCCTCCAGCCGGGTGTCCCAGGCGCCGCGATTTTCCGCGGCCCTGGCATAGACGTCGGCCGCGGCAAAGGCCACCTCGCGCGAGTACCGCAGCACGGCTTCGCGCAGGTCGACTTGTTCGGCGGCGCTGGCCAACTCCGGCACCCTGTCCTCGACCACCTGGACCACCGTGCGGATCAGCTGCAGCGCTCGTTGCAGGCTGATGGAGCGGGTCAGCTCCGTGGGGGCCGTGCCGAAGACATCCGAGAGCACCCAGCTGGGCGAGGAGGGTTGTTCGTACCAGGACACAAACGCGGCAATGCCGTTCTGGGCCACCAGGCCCAGGGAGGAGCGTTCGTCGGCGCTGAGCCGCCGGTACCAGGGAAGGGTGTTCTCCAGTTCGCGCAACATCGTGGTGGACAGCGGGCCGATGTTGGCGCGCAACCGCGCAAGCGTTTCGGGGGTGCTCTTGAAGGCCGGGGTTCGGCGCGGCGATTTTGCCTTCGGGAGTGCCGGCGCCGCGGGGACCTCTTCACTGGAATTCTTGGGTGCCATTCTCCGAGGATATGTCCTTTGTGCCCCGGGGCCGTTATTTGTGCGAACACGACAAGGGGCGCACGCTTCGCAAGGACAACCAAAAAGGGGTTGGCCTGACCAAAATCCCCACTCGCCGGCCGTGGAAATCGCGCTAGCGATTTATCGGGCCGGCGAGTGGGGATTAGCCTTCGCCTCCGGCG
>JBAUMA010000546.1:0-12531 GCA_049578485.1 Specibacter sp. | reverse complement strand
CCCCGGAACACCCCCCCACCGTTGACCCCTCCACCTGGAGCACCCCATGGTTACCTTCATCCTCAAACGAATTGTCTCCGGCATCTCGGTGCTTGTCGCAATATCCTTTGTCACTTTTTGCCTCCTGTATTTTTCCAGCGCCAACATCGCCCGCAACATCCTGGGCGAATCCGCCAGCCCGGAACAGGTTGCCGCCAAGGAAGTTGAGCTGGGCCTCCACAGGCCACTGCTGACCCGATTCTTCGAATGGGCGGGCAACGCCCTGCACGGCAACTTTGGTGTCTCGTGGTTCACGTCCGAACCGGTGATCAGCGCCATTAGCACCCGCCTGCCCATCACGCTGACGCTCGTCCTTGTCTCCATTGTCTGTATCGCCATCGTGGCGACCCTCCTGGGAGTCGCAGCCGCCGTCAAGCGCGGCTGGATCGACCGCATGGTCCAGGGTGCCGCGGTGTTGGGCGACGCGATCCCCGACTTTGTCCTGGCCATCGTGCTGGTCTCGGTCTTTGCCATCAGCCTGAAGTGGTTCCCGGCCACCAGCAGTATCGCCCCGGATGCCGGTTCCTCCGCCTGGGTGGCTTCAATGACGCTACCCGTCATTGCCCTGCTCATCAACGGCATCGCCAGCATCGCCCAGCAGATCCGCAGCGCCGTCATCAAGCAGCTGGAAAAGGACTACGTGCGCACACTTCGCAGCCGCGGCATCTCGGAACGGGAAATCATTTTCAAGCACGTGCTGCGCAGCGCCGCGCCGGCCGGCCTGACCGTGCTGAGCCTGAAATTCGTGGGCATGCTCGGCGGCGTCGTCATCATCGAACAAATCTTTGCGCTGCCCGGCATGGGCGCGCTTGCCGTTCAGTCCACCAGCACCGGCGACATCCCGCTCGTCATGGGCGTGGTGCTGTACACGGTCATCATCGTTATCATCGTCAACTTGTTGGTGGACCTCATCAACGGCTGGCTGAACCCCAAGGTGCGTGTGTCATGAGCCTGACCCAGCCCGCCGAGCTCGTCGGCCAAACCGGTACGGTTGTCCGGTCCCACGTCATCGTGAAGATCCTCAAGAACCCGCTGGGCCTGGCCGCCATCGTCGTGATCTTGTTCATGATCACCCTGGCGGTTTTCGCTAACCTGCTGGCACCCTTCGACCCGAACTTCGCCAACATTGGCAAGACGCTGGCCTCCGGGGACGCCGTCAATCTTCTCGGCACTGACAGCGTGGGCCGGGATGTGTGGAGCCGCCTCGTGTTCGGCGCCCGCACCACGTTGCTGTCGGCCCTGTTGTGCGCCGCCGTCGCCATCGCCATCGGCCTGCCCTCCGGCCTCATCGCCGGATACTACGGCGGCAAGTTCGACGCCGTTGCCAACTGGGTGGTCAACGTCCTCATGAGCCTGCCCGGCATCATCGTGCTCCTGACCGTCCGCGCGGCCCTCGGCCCGTCCGTCTGGATCTCCATGGTCGCGTTTGGCATCCTGATCAGCCCCGGCTACTTCCGCCTGACGCGCACCGCTGTGCAGTCGGTCCGCAACGAGCTCTATGTTGATGCCGCGCGAGTTGCCGGCCTCAGCGACTCCACCATCATTTCCCGGCATATATTTTCCGTGGTGCGCGCGCCGATCATCATCCAAACCGCCGTGATCTGCGGCGTCGCCATCGCCATCCAGTCCGGCCTGGAGTTCCTGGGCCTGGGCGATCCGGCCGTGGCCACCTGGGGCGTCATGCTCAATGAGGGCTTCAAGAACATCTACCTCAGCCCGCTCCTGCTCGTCTGGCCGGCCCTGGCCATCGGCCTGACCATCGGCGCCCTTGTATTGTTGGGCAACGCCATCCGTGATGCCCTGGAAGATGCCGAAAAGATCAAGGCACCCAAGCGGGGGAGCAATTCCGCGCAGGCCGCCCTGGCCGCGAGCCGGAAGCGACCCGACCGCTCCACTGCGGCCACGGTCGACACCGGCACCGAACACCACCTGGTCAAGGTGTCCCACCTGGGCGTGGGCTACCCGCAGGCGGACGGTTCCATCAAGAAGGTGGTCGATGACGTCTCCTTCCACGTGGACCGTGGGGAAGTGCTGGGCATCGTTGGTGAATCCGGCTCCGGCAAGTCCCAGACCGCCTTCTCGATCCTTGGGTTGCTTCCCGACAACGCGCGCATCGTGGCGGGCAGCATCCAGTTTGACGGGCAGTACACGGTTGCCCCGACGGACGACCGCGTCAGCCAGGCACGGCTCAGCGAATTCCGCGGCAAGCGGATTTCCTATATTCCGCAGGAACCCATGAGCAACCTGGATCCCGCGTTCACCATCGGCTACCAGCTGGTCACGCCCATGGTGCGTGTGCTGAAGATATCCAAGGGCGAGGCCAAAAAGCGCGCCCTCAAACTGCTCGACGACGTCGGCATTCGGTTCCCGCAAAAGACGTTCGATGCGTACCCGCACGAGGTCTCCGGCGGAATGGCGCAGCGCGTGCTGATCGCCGGGGCCATCAGCTGCGAGCCGGACCTGATCATCGCCGATGAGCCCACCACAGCTCTCGACGTTACGGTCCAGGCCGACGTTTTGGACTTGATCCGGGACCTGCAAAAGCGCCTCGGCGTGGGCGTGATCCTGGTGACCCACAACTTCGGCGTGGTGGCCGACCTGTGCGACCGGGTGGCGGTCATGCAGAATGGCCGGATGGTTGAAGAAGGGGATGTCCGCGACATTCTGCGAAACCCGAAGGACCCCTACACGCAAAAGCTCTTGGGCTCCATGCTTGAAGGCAAGAAACCCATGACCATGCTGGTGTCCGCCGGCATCACAGCCGCGCAGGCGGCGGCCCGTGACGACAATCCCGATGATAAGGAGATGGCACTGTGAACACCACTGAAGTTCCGGCCACCGGTTCAGAACTGCTCACAGTCACCGGTCTCGACGTTGAATACCCGATGAAGGGTTTTCGGCGCAAGCCATTCAGGGCTCTGACCGACATCAACATTTCCATCAAGCCGGGCGAGACCCTGGGCCTGGTGGGGGAGTCCGGCTCGGGCAAGACCACCCTGGGCAGGGCCGTCTTGGGCCTTGCCCCCGTCACTCGTGGCACCATCACTTTTGAGGGCAACGACATCAGCCATGCCAGCCGGACCGAACGCCGCCGGCTAGGCAAAGACCTGCAGGTGGTTTTTCAAGACCCCTACACCTCCTTGAACCCGGCCCTGCAGATCGGCGACATCCTGGCGGAGCCGCTAAAGGTTCAGGGCCAGGAACCGGCTGCGGCACGCAAACGGGTCAAGGAGCTGTTGGACCAGGTGGGCCTGCCGTCCGACGCCGTCGAGCGGCTCCCGCGCGAATTCAGCGGCGGGCAGCGCCAGCGCGTGGCGATTGCCCGGGCGCTGGCGCTCTCACCGAAGCTGATCGTCTGCGACGAACCGGTCAGCGCACTGGACCTTTCCACCCAGGCCGTGGTGCTTGATCTGTTCCTACAGATCCAGCGTGACACAGGCGTCTCATACCTTTTTGTCTCCCACGACCTGGACGTGGTCCGGCACATCAGCCACCGCGTCGCCGTGATGTACCACGGTGAGATCGTTGAACAGGGCGTGGCACAGCAGGTGACGACGGATCCGGAGCACCCCTACACCCAGCGCCTGCTGCTGGCCTCGCCCGTACCGGACCCGGACCGGCAGGAAAAGCGTCGCGCGGACAGGCACCGGTTGCTGGAAATCCAGCGCCAACAAGACGTTCAGGCTGGCCTGCCGGCCTGACCGGCGGGACACTTGAATCAACTACCCACAAGGAACACCGGCTTCCACCCGGAAGCCACCATCAATGGAGGAATGACGTGGCCGTAATAGGCGTACAAGCGATGATGCTCAAGGACAGCTTTGCCGAGGTGGGTGCATTCGACACACTCCGCAAGGTCAGCGAGATCGGCTACAACGCCGTCGAGATTTCACAGATCCCGATGACGCCGGAAAATGTTGCCGAGCTGGACCGCGCCCAAAGCGAACTCGGCATGGACGTGGCCTCGCTGTCCGTCATGATGGAAAAGCCGGTGGGACGGCCGGGGGAATCTCTCAAGGATGACTTCGAAAAGATCGTGGACGATGCCAAGCGACTGGACACGAACTTGCTGCGCATCGGCATGCTGCCGTTCCCGGCCATGAAGTCGATCGACGCCGTCGTGGACTTCGCCAAGGAGACCAACGGCTACGCCGAACGGCTCGCCGAGCACGGCATCAGCCTCTACTACCACAACCACCACATTGAGTTCGCGAAGTTCGACGGCAAATACATGCTGGACATCATCAATGAAAACTCCCCGGCCATGGGCCTGGAAATCGATGTGCACTGGGTTCAACGCGGAGGCCTCGACCCCGTCCGCACCCTGGAAAAGTACGCCGGGCGCACCGCAATGGTGCACCTGAAGGATTACCGGATCGGTGCCCTCCGCGAGGCGGCGTTCGGCATGCTCGAGACCGGTGACATCGCCGGCTTCATGACCGAATTCAAGGACGTGGTCCAGTTCGCCGAGGTGGGAGAGGGCAACTTGGACTTCCCCTCGATCGTCCCTGCGGCGGAGGCTGCCGGCGCGCAGTACCTGCTTGTTGAGCAGGACGAACTCTACGGGCGCACGGTGTGGGAAGCACTGCAAACCTCCCACGACAATCTGGTGGCGATGGGCTTCAAAGACCGCTTCTGACCGGTGGTCGAGCTTGTCGAGACCCGTGATTTCGACAAGCTCAATCACCGCACACCGACTTTCAGCAACGAAAAGGAAACGATACAAGTGAGTAAGAAACTTCGCCTCGGCATCATCGGCCTCGGCCAGCAGGGCGGCATGTACGCCAAGTTCATCGTCGACGGCCTGGTCCCGAACATGGTGATCGGCGCGATCACCGACACTGACCCGGCCAAGCGTGACCTCGCAGCGGAGAGCTACCCCGGCGTGCACGTCTACGACGACTACGTGGCCATGCTGGACAGCGGCGACGTTGACGCCGTCGTCACCTGTGTCCCGCACTACCTGCACCCGGAGATCGGCATCGCCGCGCTCAAGCGCGACATCCACGCCCTCGTGGAGAAGCCGGCCGGCGTTTACACCAAGCAGGTCAAGGAGCTCAACGAGTTTGCCGCGAGCAAGCCGGAACTGTCCTTCGGCATCATGTTCAACCAGCGCAACAACCCGCTGTACAAGCGCCTGAAGGAGATCGTCGACGGCGGCGAGATCGGCAACATCCTGCGCACCAACTGGATCATCACCACCTGGTGGCGTCCGCAGGGCTACTACGATTCCAGCGCCTGGCGTGCCACCTGGGGCGGCGAAGGCGGCGGCGTCCTGGTCAATCAGGCACCCCACCAGCTGGATCTCTGGCAGTGGATTTGCGGCGTGCCGAAGTCAGTCTTCTCCAAGGTCTCCTACGGCTTCCGTCGCGACATTGCGGTCGAGGACGAGGTCACTGCCATCGTCGACTACGGCAACGGTGCCACGGGCACCTTCGTCACGGCCACGCACGACATGGTGGGCACCGACCGCTTCGAAATCCTGGGGGACCAGGGCAAGATCGTGGTTGAAGGCTCCAAGACCGCCACCGTGACCCGGTTGAAGAAGAAGGAACGTGACATCAGCCAGAACATGGGCCTTGACGACGTGCGCAAGCTGTTCATGGGCCAGTTGAACATGGACGACTACCTCACCACCGAGGTCATTGAGTTCGAATCTGTCTGGGGCGAGCAGCACGCCGGCGTGCTGGAGAACTTTGCCGCCAACGTCCTGGACGGCACGCCGCTGCTGGCGCCGGGCTCCGATGGCATCAACGGCGTCCGCCTGGCCAACGCCATCCACCTCTCCAGCTGGAAAGGTGAGGAAGTCGGCCTGGACTTTGACGAGGACGAGTTCCTGTCCCTGCTCAACAAGCGCATCAGCGAAGAGGGCAAGTACCCCGAACGCGGCTTGTAGGCCGCGAATAGTTCAATAGAGGGGCCGGATATGCAAATATCCGGCCCCTCTGCCGGGTTACGATGGCAGTTGCAGCTACCGCCGGAGGACCTTCTTGAGCGACACACCCAATTCACCCCTCGACGCCGCGAAACCCCGCAGCGGAAAATCGGCGCCCACGATCTACGACATTGCCGCACTCGCCGAGGTAAACCCGTCCACGGTCTCACGTGCGTTGAGCAAACCAGGCCGGGTCTCGGCGAAGACCCAGAAGAAGATCGAGGATGCCGCGGCGCAACTGAACTACCGGGTCAACGTCTTTGCCCGGGCCCTGCCCACGGGACGCACCAACACCATCGGGTTGATTGTTTCGGACATCACCAACCCGGCCTATTTCGACGTGATTCGTGGCGCCGAGGCTGCGGCCAGTGAGCGTGACTACACGCTGATCCTTGCGGAGTCGGCGGAGTCGGCCGAACTTGAGTTGCGTGCCGCGCAGCGCATGCTGGCCACGGCGGACGGCGTCATTTTGGCAAGCCCCCGACTTTCCGACGACGAAATCCAGGTTCTCGCCGCGGAGAAACCGATTGTCGTCATCAACCGCACGGTGGCAGGCGTCCACTCCCTGGTTGCGGACACGGACGCCGGCGTCACCGACGCCGTGCGCCACCTTGCCGCCCTGGGCCATGTCTCCTTGGCCTATGTGGCCGGCCCCGAACGCTCCTGGATGTCGGCGCGCCGCTGGGAAAGCATCAAGGCCCGCTGCGACTGGTCATCGCTGTCCGCCACGATTGTCGCCTCGGGTGTGCCAACGGTCGACGGCGGCCGGCGCGCGGCCGCTGCCGTGCGTGCCAGCGGTGCCACTGCAGTCTTTTGCTACAACGACCTCATGGCCATTGGCCTCATGCAGGAGCTGCAACTGGCCGGGGTGCGCATCCCGGACGATTTGAGCATCCTCGGCTTCGACAATATTTTCGGCTCCGATTTCACCACCCCGCCGCTTTCCACCATCAAGTCGCCGTTGCACCAATCCGGCGACTCGGCGGTTCGCCGTATCTTGGCGGATCTGGACGGCGCGGGCGATTCCACGCCCCTGCAGCCGCTGAGCACGGAACTTGTGCTGCGAGGCTCCACTGGACGTGCCGTGGTGGGACGGAAATAAACCGCGGCAACTTTTTGGCAACCGGTTGACAAAATGGCGTGGCTGTTTCACGATTGATCTATGTCACAGTCACTTGAGCAGTCCACCACCCTTGCCGCCGACCCCGACCGCCTGCTCCCGGCCGACCCTGGAATGCGCAGCATCGCCCGCTCACTGTTGAGCGAAGTCGAGGCACTTCCCATCATTTCCCCCCACGGCCATGTCGACGCCGCCATGCTCGAACTTGATACCCCGTTCCCGGATCCCGCAACGTTGCTGGTCAGCCCGGACCACTACGTCACCCGCCTGATCCACGCCAGTGGCGTCCCTCTGGAGAAGCTGCGCATGGGCGGCACCACGGCCGTGGAACCGCGCGAGACTTGGCGCGAATTTGCCAAGGCATGGCCCTTGTTTGACGGCACGGCATCCGGTTACTGGATGCGCGATTCCTTCGAGCACGTTTTTGGCCTGACCAGGGAGGTCAACGCCGAGAACGCGGACGCACTTTTCGACGAACTGGACGCCAAGCTCAAGAGTGCCGCGTTCCGCCCCCGCCAGTTGTTCAAGGACTTCAACATCGAGGTCCTGGCCACCACCGATGATCCCCTGGACAGCCTGGCCCCGCACGCGGCCATCGCCAAGGACCCCACGTTCACCGGACGGGTGCTGCCTACTTTCCGCCCCGACGCGTACATCAAGTTCGCCGCCGCAGGGTGGGCCGAACGCGTTGAAAAATTGATCGCGGTGGCTGGCGACGGCCTTGCCGGCTACGCGGGCTACATCCGTGCGCTGGAAAACCGCCGGCAGTACTTTGTGGACCACGGCGCCGTATCCGCCGACCACGGCGCCCGCACGGCCATGACGCTGCGCCTGGAAGAGTCCGCCGCAACTGCACTCTTCGACAAGGCCCGCCGCGGCGAGGCCACGGCTGCCGACGCCGATGTCTTTGAAGCCCACATGATGTACCAGATGGCACGCATGTCAGTGGCGGACGGCCTGGTGATGACCATCCACCCCGGCGTGTTCCGCAACCACCACACGGCGTCATTCAATGCTTTTGGCGCCGACACCGGCCATGACATCCCCTTTGCCGTCAGCTACACCGAGGCCCTTCGCCCCATGCTGGAGGACTTTGGCACGGCGCCGGGCTTCCACTTCATCCCGTTCACGATCGACGAGACGGTATTCTCCCGCGAGATCGCACCCTTGGCAGGCTTCTACCCGTCCGTATTCATTGGCGCTCCGTGGTGGTTCCTGGATGCCCCTGATGCCATGCTGCGGTTCCGTTCGGCCGTGACCGAGACGGCCGGCTTCTCCCGGTCCTCCGGCTTCATTGACGACACCCGCGCCTTCTGCTCCATCCCTGCCCGGCACAACACCTCCCGCCGGATCGAGGCGAGCTTCCTGTCCCGCCTGGTGGCCGAGCGTCGCGTCAGCGAGGCCCGCGCCCACGAAATCATTGTCGACATCGTCGACGCCGCACCCCGAAGGGCCTTCAAACTATGAGCAGCACCAAAACCGTCCAGCCGCTGACCCGCGCGGTCGCGAACGCCGGCCCCGCCGCTCCCGTGCGCATTGTGCACCTGGGCCTGGGCGCCTTCCACCGCGCCCATCAGGCGTGGTACACGCAGCACGCCTCCGACGCCGCGGAGTGGGGCATCGCCGCCTTCACCGGCCGTCGACCCGATGCCGCCGTTGCCCTGGCCGCCCAGGACGGGCTGTACACGCTCATTGAGCGGGCCGAAGACGGGGACAGCTTTGAACTGATGACCAGCATTGTCCAGGCCCACGACGGAGCCGACGTGGCAACGCTGGCCCGGCTCGTGGCCGCCCCGGCCACCGCCGTCGTCACGCTGACCATCACCGAGGCCGCCTACAACCTGGCCTCCGACGGCACCCTCGACACGGCCAATCCGGCCGTCGCGGCCGATATCGCGCTGTTGCGTGATGCATTACAGCACGACGGCGGCACCGGGCGTTGGGCCGCCACAGCTGCCGGGCGCCTGGTCCAGGCCCTGGACGCCCGACGCCGCGCAGGTGCCGGGCCCATCGCCGTGGTCTCCTGCGACAACCTCGCCCACAACGGTGCCGCGGCCCGTGCCGCGATCCTGCCTCTGGCTGAGGCGGCGGACGCCGAACTGGGTACCTGGATCGCGGCAAACGTCAGTTTTGTCGGCACCTCGGTGGACCGGATCACTCCCCGCACCACCGACGCTGAGATTGAGCTGGTGGCCGCCGGAACCGGATTTGCCGACTCCAGCCCGGTGGTGACCGAACCGTTCCGTGACTGGGTGCTGAGTGGGGACTTCCCGGCCGGGCGGCCCGATTGGGAGAGCGCCGGAGCCGTCTTTGTCGAGAACATCGAGGCCTTTGAAAACCGCAAGCTGTGGCTGCTCAACGGCGCGCACTCGCTGATGGCCTACGCCGGCCAGCTCAGGGGGCACGCCACCGTGGCCCAGGCATTGGCTGATCCCGTGTGCGAAGCCATGATTGAGGACTTCTGGGACGAGGCCGAACGCAACCTGCCCGCCGAAGGCCTGGGCATCCCCGCCTACCGGTCCGCCCTGCGCGAACGCTTCAGCAACGGCCGAATTGCGCACTACCTTGCCCAGATCGCCATGGACGGCTCCAACAAGCTGCGCATGCGTGCCGTTCCCGTGCTGAAGGCAGAACGCGCCGCCGGACGCAGCGGCGAAGCTGCCGCCCGCATGATCGCCGCCTGGGTTGCGTTCCTGCGCCAGGCCCGGCTCAACGGCGCCGGGATTGCCGACGCCGCCGCAGTGGAACTCGCTGCCGCCCTTGCCCTGCCGGCGGGGGAGGACCTGCGGTCACTTGTGGCAGTCCTTGACGCGTCCCTGGCCGCCGACAACGACGTGGTGGCGCTCATTGCGTCCCTGGCCTCGGACCGCACTCTGATCCACGCCGCCTAGCCGGCGCGGATGTTCGTCCGGGGGTTCGAGCAACGAACCCCCCGGACGAACAACCGTTTGATGTGCCAATTTCCCCTGAAGTCCATCGGACTGCCTGCCGCCTGACGCTTCTTGCGGACAACTTCCGTGACGCGCCGCTTCGGCGGGAAAAACTTCCTGGAAATTTGTTGGCAAGCGGTTGCCAAATGTTGCGAAAGCTGATTTACTGTTAGTAATTCAGCTCACAAACGGACGATGATGTTGCGACGAAGGTTCTTGCAAAAGAGCCGGGCGCTTGGGTACACCGCATCATGGCCGTGGTGGCAAAGACTGCACACGGCCAACATGATGGCGGTGAAGGGTAAAGGAGCCCGTGATGACCATGACACAAGATAAGACAAACACTGCTGCACGAGACGGCCTCGCCAAGACGCCGCTGCGCAAGCTCAGTATTGTCGGCTACGGCGCCGGCGATGCCGCGAACAACCTGGCCTTCACCACGGCCACCATGTTCCTACTTTTGTACTACACGGACGTTGCCGGCATTGGCGCCGCGGCGGCCGGAACCCTCCTGCTGGTCGTTCGCATCTTCGACGCGTTCTCCGACGTCCTCGCCGGCCGGTTCGTGGACAAGACGTACCACAAGAAATTGGGCAAATTCCGCCCCTTCATCATGTTCGGCTCCGTGCCGCTGCTGTTGCTGAGCATTGCCACCTTCTCCATCCCGCAAATCGGCCACTCGGGCATGCTCCTTTGGGCCTATGTCAGCTACACCCTGCTGGGGTTGGCCTACAGCTTCGTGAACATCCCCTACGGTTCCCTCGCAGGTGCCATGACGCAGGTGTCCTCCGAACGGGCCAAGCTGGCCAGTGCACGCACCATCGGCGCCGTTGCCGTCGGATCGTTCCTGGGAATCTTCATTGCACCGTTGATGAAGGGCGGGGATAACCTGCAGCCCCTCTTCACCACCCTGACCATCATCTTTGCGGTGGTCGGCACGGCCCTGTACATGTTCACGGTCTTCACCACCAAGGAACGGGTTGTCCGCGAGGTCACCAAGGTTTCCGTCAAGGAAAGCCTGTCCACCCTCAAGGGCAACAGGCCGCTGCTGCTGCTGTGCATCAGTTCCTTCCTGTTCCTGACCGGCCAGCTCGCCGTTGGCTCCATCCAGATCTACTACTTCCGCGACGTCCTGCACTCCCTGCCCCTCTACGCGGTGATGTCGATCGTGAACATCTTCCTGACCTTCGGGCTGGCGGCAGTCTTGCCGCGACTGGTGGCCACGTTTGGCAAGAAGCACCTGTACCTGTTCTCGGCGCTGCTCATGGCCGTGGGCGGCCTGGTTGTCTTCATCGCCCCGGCCAACATGGTGTGGCTCGCCTTCGCCGGCGTGCTCGTCTCGCAGGCCGGCATCATGCTGGTGAGCATGCTCGTCTGGGCTCTGGAAGCTGACACCGTTGAATACGGTGAATGGCGTTCCGGCGTGCGTTCCGAAGGCATCACCTACGCACTGTTCTCCTTCACCCGCAAGACCGGCCAGGCCGTGGGCAGGGCGCTGGCTGCCTACGCGCTGGCCTGGGGCGGCTATGCCTCCGGCGGTGTCGCCCAAACCGACCATGCCCTGCTGGGCATCAGGGCAGGTGCCGGCCTTCTGCCCATGGTCTTCTCGATCCTGGCGCTTGTGGTCATGCTGGTCTACCCCTTGACTGACGCCAAACACAAGGAAATCGTCCACGAAATCGGCAACCGCCGCTCCGAACGCTTGAATGCCGCACTGGCCGTTCGGGATGATGAGGGCAGCGCCCCCACCTCTCAGCCCGGCCTGCACGACTAACCTCCAAGACACCTCACACCATCACCGCTCCGGAAGGAACTCCTCGTGAAAATTGTTTCAGCAGAAGTATTTGTCACCAGCCCCAGCCGCAACTTCGTCACGCTGAAGGTCACCACCGATGAGGGCGTGGTGGGCATCGGCGACGCCACCCTCAACGGGCGCGAGCTCGCGGTGGCGGCGTACCTGAAGGAGCATGTTGCCCAGCTGCTCATCGGCAAGGATCCGCACCGGATCGAGGACACCTGGCAGTTCCTGTACCGCAGCTCCTACTGGCGCCGCGGCCCCGTCACCATGGCCGCCATCGCCGCCGTCGACATGGCCCTGTGGGACATCAAGGGCAAGATCGCCGGCATGCCCGTCTACCAGCTCCTGGGTGGAGCCTCGCGCAACGGGCTCCGTGCCTACGGCCACGCTTCCGGTGCTGACATTCCCCAGCTCTTCGACTCGGTCCGTGAGCACCTGGAACTGGGCTACAAGTCGGTCCGCATCCAGACCGCCATCCCCGGCATTAAGGCCGTCTACGGCGTCGCCGCCCAGGCGCAGGCCTCGGGCGAACGCTACGACTACGAACCCGCCGGCCGCGGTGCATTCCCGCAAGAAGAGGACTGGGACACCCGCGCCTACCTGCGCCACTTGCCCACCGTGTTTGAGGCCGTGCGCAACGAATTTGGTCCCGAACTGCCGCTGCTGCATGACGGACACCACCGCATGACCCCCATCCAGGCGGCCAAGC